>JAHJIQ010000029.1 GCA_018823285.1 Pseudomonadota bacterium | reverse complement strand
GCAGCGGTTTTTCTGGAGGAGTTCAAGCGGGTGGTGGCGACGGTGGCGTCCGGTCTGGAGGTGAAGGTTCCCGTGACTGACGGAGTCCGGTTGGTCAGTGCCGGAGGGTATCCGGTGACCACTTCCGACGGAATGGCCTCGTTCCGGCCGGGCAGTTTGCTGAGCGGTCAGGAGCGTCGTCTTTTCCTCACTCTGCAAGTCCCGGTGGCGGTAGAGCGAGAATATCGTATCGGGCCGGTTGCCCTGAGCTACAGCCATAATGGACGGACTCTGCAGGCGCAACTCGATGATACTTTCCAGGTCGCCTGTGTCCGGGATCGGCAGGAGGTGTATGCCTCAATCAGCAAGGATTCGTGGGAGAAAAAGGTGCTGGGAGAAGATTTGAACAAACTCCGGGAAGGGATTGCCGATGACATCAAATCCGGCAGGAAAGCCCAGGCCCAGGCCAGGATCAGGGAATACAAGGCAGAGCAGGAAGTCGTTAACATGGCGGTTGGTTCAGCGGCAGTCGCAAAGAGTCTGGAGCATGATCTCGACCGACTTGAAGAAACAGTAAATCAGACCTTTGCCGGAGCGCCGGCAGCAGTGGCCGTCAAACAGAAGGCGGCCTCGAAAGCGATGCAGTATCAGGCATACGGTGAACGCCGGGCAAATTAGCTGAAAATCGGATTATTAGGCATGAATTGATATGCAGAAACAGAAGAAACACTTGTGAATCCGGAGGAGACATTATGGGAATGCTGAGTAGATTTGTCAGAATATGGAAGGCGGACATTCATGGAGTGATGGATGAGTTTGAAGACCGGGGGCTAGTACTCAAGCAAAGCCTGCGGGATATGGAAGATGAGCTGGAGAGGAAAGAAATGCATTTGAAGCAGCTTGAGGCGAGTCGGGACCAGGCGGTCCGTCGCTATGATGGTTCGGCTGAACGGTATGGCAAGCTGGAGAGAGATCTCGAAAGTGGTCTTGCCGGTGGGCACGACGCAATCTGCCTCGCCCTGATCAGGAGGATGAAAGAGGAAGAAAAGCTGATGGGTATCCTCGAAGGGCAGCGACAGGAGATGGAAAGGGAGATGGTGAAACGGCGGGAAATTCTCGGCAGCCAGCACAGCCAGTATCAGGAGTTTCTTGCCAGAGCGAGGGAGTATTTTCTCAAAGAGGAGCAGCAGAACTGGCAGGATACTTTTGCCGGAAATGGTGTTGACTATTTCTCCACCCCGGCCACGGTGGTCACCGATGAAGAGGTGGCAATCGAGTTGATCAGGCGGAAGACTGCGATGGAGCTGAAGGAGGGGAAAAAATGAAACAGACCGGAAGACCTGTGCGGACAACAATTCTCTTTGGCCTATTGGCGGCAGGAGTGTACCTGTCGATCCAGATGCTCGAAAGCTTTTTCTATCTCTGGCCTGCGGAGAGATATTTCCTGGCCTGGCTCGTTTTTGCCGGATATGGTCTGCTTCTGGCCCGCTGGGCGAAAAGAAATCCCATCCGAATTCTTATGCCTTCGCTTGCATTGCTGGCCGTTTTCATTCTGGCCCGCTCGGAACTGTTGATGGTTGTGGCATTTCTGGCAATGCTCGGCTGGACCAGAAGCCGGATCTGTTTCCCTGTGGGGCTTCTCAAGGGACTTGCCGCGGAGATCTGCCTTGGCTTCGGAGGTTTGCTGCTGCTCGTTTTCCTGGGTCCGGGCACACTGGTCAGCAAAGCGCTGGGCATCCTGCTTTTCTTTATGGTCCAGGCTGTGTACTTTGTGATCTTCGATCAGGCTGAGCGAGGGTGCAGAGAAAAGGGGCTGAGCGATCCGTTTGACAAGGCGCGAAAAGAGGTTGAATCGATCCTGTCGCCTGAAGCCTGTGGTTGAAAATTGAGAAGGTTTATTCTTCCTCAGAGTAAGTGCCGGACGGCGTGGGTTTTAAGTAGCTCTGTTTTGATATTCCGGGTCAGAGAAGCATCCTTCGGAGACATACTACGACTTTGAGCCTGGAATGACAAAGCGTACAGATTGAAGTTCGATGGGCATCAGACAAAAAAAAGGGCCAACCCTTTCGGGCGGCCCTTTTTCATAAAAAACGGTCTAAACCGATTTTACTGCTGAATAACGTTCTCAGCAGACGGTCCTTTGGGTCCTTCGACAACGTCGAATTTAACCCGGGCACCCTCGGCCAGAGATTTGAAACCATCGGCTTTGATTGCGGTGTGGTGAACGAAAACGTCACTGCCACCATCCTGCTCGATGAAGCCAAAACCCTTTGAATCATTAAACCATTTTACTGTTCCTTCTGCCATTGTAACTACTCCTAAAATGTGCTGTTCCTTAAGGGGAAACCAGCTTGATAATGTGCCCGGACCATTAAATGATGGCCCGGATGGCAGCTTGTTTGTACAAACAAAAAAACCGCACTCCTCTTGCGAGATATGTGCGGTTAACGTTTTCGTATTTACGAACTACAAACAGACACTGCACTGATATTAGTGTATATAACAGGTCTGAAGATGAAAGCAATCTTTTAATTTGTCGGGTCGGTGCACCCGGCCGGCAAAAAATTATAAATGACAATATTGCCAAAGAGGTGATCGTGGTGAAAATTGGCCAATATTTATCGGCTATTCCGGTAGTTCTGCAACTTGTCCTTTTCCTTTGTTCTTCAGCTCTGCCGAATTCGTATGCGTCTGCTTCCGAAACAGGAAATGGGGTTGCCGCGCTCCAGGGGGTTTTTCTGGGGAAATCGTTCAAGGCGAAACTGATCTCGATCCGGAAGCAGGATGAGACCCTGCTGATTTCTTATGATGAGAAAACCGAAGGGCTTGATGATGTTGAAGAAGGGGATAATATTCTTCTGCGCTATCGTGCTGGGGATGGAATAAAGCTTGCCCTGGAGGTTATTCCCGAGCAGGTGAAGATCCCGGAGGGGGTAACCGAGATCGACACGGCCGAGATGATTGCCTTGTTGAACGATGAGAGCAGGCGGGGAAAATATCTGCTGGTCGACTGCCGTCCCTTTGATTTCTATTCCGAAACCCATCTGCCAACCGCCGTGTCCATCCCCTGGACCGAGTCGAAAGAGGTGAAGCTTGCCGCTCTGCCGGCCGACAGGGAGCAACTCCTGATTTTCTACTGTCTGGGCGGGACCTGCCAGCTTGGGCCGAATTCGGCGGCCCTGGCGGTGGAGGCAGGATACAAAAACGTCAGGGTTATTCTGGTTGAACTTTCCGAATGGCAGGAGAGTGGCGGGAATCTTTATTCAGGAGATGAGTATATCAGGCACGGGAATGTCGTTCTGGTCGATCTTCGGAGCGGCGAGGAAGCGGAAGCGGGTCATATTCCCGGAGCGGTCAATATCCCGGCCGGTGAAATTTCCGGGGCTGAATATGATTTTCCGACCTATAAATCCGCCCCGGTGATTGTTTACGGGAACGGCGCTGATCCGGAGAATGCGGCGGCAAGCATCAGGCGCTGGGGCTTTCGACAGGTTTCACTCGTTGAAGGCGGGTTTGCCGGCTGGGTAGCCCGTGGCAATCCTGTGGAAACCGGAAAGCTTTCCTCCGGAATAAGATGGCTGCGTCAGCCGGATATCGATGAGGTCTCCATTGAGGATTTTCAGAAAGCTGCGGCCGGCGGAAACGATGAGGCGCTGATCATTGACGTGCGGACCCCTGAGGAGACGGCGAAAGGCAGTTTTGACAGGGCGGTCAAGATCCCGTTGACCGAACTGCCGGCCCGGCTTGCAGAAGTCCCGGACGACAAGGAGATCTTTCTGCACTGCGCCACCGGGGCCAGGGCCCAGATGGCCTGGTCTTATCTCCGGCAGCATCGAAACAAGGTACGCTATCTGCAGGCCAAGGTGATCAATCGCAAGGGGAAGATACTGATCAGGCCATGAGTGAATGGGAATTTTTTTTGTCGAATAGGGTTTGAAGTTTAATGAAAACTTGCCCCCAGAGAAAAGGAGATAAACCATGACGCAGTTTAAAATTGACGAAGAACGCTGCATCCAGTGCGGCGAGTGCGTGACGGATTGTCCGGCCGGAGTTCTGGCGATGGAAGAATTTCCGCAGATGATCAACGAAGAAGGATGCTACCGGTGCCAGCATTGTCTGGCCGTCTGTCCGACGGGCGCGGTTTCGATTCTCGGCAGGGATCCCGATGCGAGCCTTGCCCTGAAAGACAATCTGCCGGATCCCCGCAAGCTGGAAGTGCTGATCAAGGGCAGGCGGTCGGTCCGCCGCTATACCAAAAACGATCTGCCCCCGGCCCTGATCGACGAGCTGCTGGAAATTGCCTGGCATGCGCCAACCGGGGTCAACAATCAGGCGGTACTTTTCACGGTGGTCAGAGAGGGTGCGGTTATGGACAGCTTGCGGCGGGAGGTAATGGCTGCGCTCATTGATAAACAGAAGGCAGGGGGGTTGCCGGATGGTTTTGTCGGTCAGTATCTCGGCGCGGCGATCAAGGGCTGGGTGGAAGAGGGCAACGATATCCTCTTCCGGGGTGCGCCGCACCTGCTGTTGACCAGCGCCCCGAAGAGCTCGCCCTGCCCGGTGCAGGACACCCACATCGCCCTGGCCACTTTCCAGCTGATGGCCCACGCCAGAGGGGTCGGCACGGTCTGGGACGGGATGGCGATGATGGCGCTCGCCGTCTGCCCTGAACTGATTAAGAGACTCGGGATCCCCGATGATCATCTCATCGGGTATGCCATGGCCTTCGGCGAGCCCGCAGTGGAATACCACCGGACGGTGCAGCGCGGCCCGACCCTGGTGAACGTGGTCCGCTGATTAAAGGCTAGGACTTTTCTTTAACGTGCTTCAGAACCACCGCTGAAATGGCCGAGAGGATGCAGAGAATTGCCGCCACCGAGAAGGCCGCCCCGTAGCTGCCGGTGACGACTTTGGCGTAATTGCCGGCGGCGATTCCGGCGACCCCGGCAATTCCGTATGAGGTGAAGACCCAGCCGTAATTGGCGCCGAGGTTTTTGGCGCCGAAGAGGTCGGCGGTGGCGGACGGGAAGAGGGCGAAATTGCCGCCGAAGTTGAAACCAACGAGGGCGGCCGCAATACTGAGCGACATCTCGCTCTTCATCCCGGCCAGCAGAAACATCACCACCGCCTGCAAAAGAAACATGGTGACAAAGGTCGGGGTGCGCCCGATCCGGTCTGAGATAAAGCCCCAGGCAACCCTGCCGATGGCGTTGAAAATCGCCAGGAGCCCGACGGCCGCCGCTCCCTTCAGCATGATTTCCTTTGTTTCGTAATCGGTGAGAACCCGACCGGCTTCACGGGCGGCAATTAAGAGCTGTTCCCCGGCAAAGACCTTGATGATCCCGATGACCATCAATCCTGCCATGGCGCCGCTGAAAAACATCAGCCAGAGAAGATAAAATGAGGGGTGCCGCAAGGTTTCCTGCCAGGTGGAATCCGGCAGAACCGTTTTTTTGCCGGCGGAAGGGGTTGTTTCCGGGGGGTTGCTCAAGAGCATGGCGCCGCCGGTTACGGCAACAATGCAGACCAGCCCGTGCACAATGAAAAAGGGAAAAATCCCCTGGTGACTGATGTAGCCGAGCGCCCCCCAGTTCCGGCTGAAGAGGTAGGCGCCAAGGCCGAAACCGGCCACCGCGATCCCGCTGACCAGTCCTTTCTGGTCCGGGAACCATTTGACCAGGGCGGCAATCGGGCAGACGTAGGCAAAGCCGATCCCGGCGCCGGCCATGAAGCCGATTGTTCCCCAGAGCAGGAGCAGCCGGTCCATTTCGGCCACCTTGCCCACATACTGATTGCCGAGCAGGACGCCGGTAATGATGCAGGCGGCCCGGATCCCGGCCGGAACATTTTTTAAAATAACACTGTCTTTTTCCAGGTGGCTGAAAAAGGCGTGAAACATCATCAGGAGAAGGACCGTGATTACCCCGGCGAAAAGGGCATGGGCCAGGTAGAAGACAATGGCGTTGGTCATGAGCCCGGCATAGATAAATCCGCCCCCCATCATCAGGCCGCCGATGATCGCAGGGAACCTGGGCCCCTTGATATCCTGGACCCGGCCGGCGATGACCATGACCGAGGCAAAACTCAAGATACAGATGGAAAAGGCATATTTGAGGATTCCCTGCTGCTTGGCCCGTTCCGTTTTGACTTCAGCCTGGTCCTTGACGACCACATAATCATTGGCCGAGGCCCCATCAGCCGCGATTTTCAACTGCAGCTGCTGTTCGGTGATCACCGGGGGAAATATATTGGTTGTAAGCGGTTCCCAGAAAATACTGTACCCATAAACCGTGCCCAGAATGAGCTGGACGATGATCGCTCCGGCCAGAACCTTGTATCTGGCCAGTTGATTTGCTGGTGTGGTGACAGGCGAGGTTTTTGCGGCCATATGTTCTTCTCCCGGCAAAAGGTTTTAAATACGGCGTTATCCGGCGGACCGGAGACGTAAATCGTTATCTCACAACCGAAGAGATGAATTCAAGAAATATGGGAGAATGTGTGCGGTTGGTGCAATGAATAAAAAATGCATACATTTATGATACGGAAAAATACTGGTTATGAAAAATTTGTCTGAACTGATATGATATACATACAAGTGGATTTGCCGGGACGAAACCCTTCCGAATAAAATGACCAGGAGGAATCGACTATGGAAAATGAAAATAAAGAGAACGGAAAGATGGAAGAGGAACTGGCCGCTTACGAAAAACTGCGGCAGCGGGTCAGCAAGATTTTTGGTGAGATCCATGAGAAGATAAACCGGGAAACCATCAGCCAGGCGATGGACAAGGCAATGGCCGATCTGAAGGAGATGGGTGAACACTCAAAAGAGATCATCACCAGGGCCGGCGAAACCCTGAAAAAGGATATCGCCTCTTCCCTCGGCCAGATCAAACCAAAGGTGGACGGGGTCACCGGCGATGCCCGGAAACATTATGACCAGTTACATAACAAGGGTGGTGCGCTGTGGCGGGACATTGCCAAGGAGGCTGAATATATCAAGGATGTTTCCCTGGATAAAGGCGGCTCCTTTCTCTTGAACATCACCAGGGGGCTCAGTGAGTGGAGCAAGGATTTAAGCGAAAAACTCGATTCCTCCCTCGTCTATAAAACGGGCGAGATGACCCATGGCGGCGAGTTTGTCTGCACCTCCTGCGGCGGGGCGCTTAACCTGAAAAAACCCGGGCGGATGCCGCCCTGCCCGAAATGCAAGAAAACTGAATTCCGTCGCTCCTGATGGGCGGTTTTCTACGAAAATCCGGATTTTAGCCGAACGGGATGCGTTTAGCCGTAATCTCGGATATCCACGGTAATTTCAGGGCCCTGCAGGCGGTACTGGCCGATATTGATCTGGCGGGAGCGGATCATATCGTTTCCCTGGGCGACAATATCGGTTACGGACCGGAGCCTGAAGAGGTTGTCAGGACTTTGGTCGATCGCGGTATTCGGTCGGTGATGGGCAACCATGAACTCGCCTTGAAAACCGACAGCTATCTCCAGCGTCTGAACCCGGCGACCCGGCAGTCGCTGGAGATTACCCGCCGGCTGATGGGGGAGGAGACGATGGAGTTCTGTGTCTCCCTGCCCCTGAATTTGGAACAACACGACGCCCTTTTCGTCCACGGCTGTCCGCCCACCTCCTGCACCACCTATCTCTGGAGTCCGTCGGTTACCCGTCTGGAGCGATTGTTTTCCACCTTCTCCGCACGGGTCTGTTTTTACGGCCATACCCACGATATGACCTGCTTTATTGCCCGGGAAAACACTTTTTCGGCCGTGAAGGTGAAACCGGGAATCTCTGAAATTTCCAAACCCTGCAGGTATCTCATCAATCCCGGAAGTGTCGGCCAGCCCCGGGACGGCTTGAGCAATCAGGCCAAATACCTGCTCTGGGACACCGGACTGAACTGTTTTGAAAACCGGGCGGTTCCCTACGATGTGCAGGCAACCGTTGATCTGATCAATGAAAGAGGGTTCCCGGAATTCAACGGCCAGCGGCTTCTCTGGTGAGAAAATCATGAGAGAGGAGATCGGTCGGTATCAGGTTCTGCGCAAGATCGGTCGGGGCGGGATGGGTGAAGTGTTCAAGGCCCTTGATCCCGATACCGGGGAGGTTGTCGCCGTCAAGACCCTCAGGCCCTTTGAAGCGCTGGTTGACATTGTCGGTTTTGACAGGCTCCGTGAACTCTTCATTTCCGAAGCCGAGACCATGTCGTTCCTCGACCATCCTGCGGTGGTCAATATTCTCGGCGCGGGAAAAGATGACGACGGCACCCCCTATTTTGTCATGGAGTTTTTCTGCAACAACCTCGGCCGGATGATCGGCGAAGGTTTTCGGATGGAAAGCCGGTCCCGCCTGATCCGGCCGGCAAAGGTCCTCGATTACGGCCGCCAACTTCTGCACGCCCTTTCCCACCTGCATCGCAACCGGGTGGTCCATCGGGACATCAAACCCTTCAACATTATGATTACCGATAACGATCTCTTACGGATCTGTGATTTCGGCTCGGCCCTGGTGGATGATATTTCCTTCTCGGGTGTCGAGGGGGTGAAAATCGGCTCCCCTTTTTATGCCGCCCCTGAACAGAACCGTGATCCCGGCAAGGTGGACGCCCGGGCGGATCTCTACTCTGCCGGGGTCCTGCTGTATCGGATGGTAACCGGGGAGCTGCCCTCCATGCGGGGGTTTTCCTTAAGCCAGGTGAATCCGGCGTTCGACCCGTTCTGGGATGAATTTTTCGCCCGGGCTTTAAGCCTGCAGCCCGACAGCCGTTTTCAGTCGGCGGAGGAAATGAATGAGAGCCTTGGCCGGCTCAAGCTGCGGGACGTCGATCGACTTTCGGTCTCTCCCAGGAGTAGTGGCGGAGAAGAGTCGGAGAAAATCGTCATCCTCCGAAAAGTACCGTTGAATGTCTGCGGCAGAAAGGCGCTTGCCGCTTTCGATCTGGATGAACTCTTCCTCCCGGAGAATCCGGTGGTCAATGATCTGGTGTCTTTCGACAGGGAAATGGTCCTTGACCGGGCCACCGGTCTGGTCTGGCAGTTTCAGGGCAGTGACCGGTCAATGACTCTGGAAGAGGCCGGTGAATATCTTGCCGGTCTGAATCGGGAAAAAATCGGCGGGAGAGAAAATTGGCGGCTGCCGACTGTTTCGGAGCTTCTTTCGTTGCTGCACAGCATGACGCCTGAGGCAGGGCGAGAGGTGAGTCCGCGACAGGGCTGGCTCTGGAGCTCTGATCTGCATGGCAGGCGTGATGCCTGGTATGTGAATCTTGATATGGGGTATGTGGACTGGCAGGACGTTTCCTGCCGGAATTTTGTCAGGGCGGTCTCTGATGAAGCGACTTGACATGTATCATTTCCTTGTCAATAAGTGTATATATCGGAACAAATACAAACAGCGAGGTGAATGATGAAGATAACGATTAAAAAAAATGCGGAAGTGATGCTTGAGAACAAACTGGGGCCGGACCAGTTCCTGCGGGTGGTGGTGACCGAAGGCGGCTGCGCCGGTCTGACCTACAGCGCAGAGATCGCCAGTGATATGCGGAAAGGCGACAGTGTGGTTTTTGAGCTCGGCAGGATCAGGGTTGTGTCCGATCGGGAGAGCAGCAAATATCTTGACGGATTGACCGTTGATTATTCCGATGCCCTGATCAATGGCGGTCTGCAATTCACCAACTCCAATACCAAAAAAACCTGTGGCTGCGGCCAGAGTTTCAGTCTGGCCGGGTTCCCGAAAATACCCGAGGGAAGCTGTAATAAATAAGAGTGAAGAGTATAAAGTTAAGGATGAAGAGTTGGGTATGAAGAGAGCCGACACCATGGAGCTGCTGGCCCCGGCCGGAAGTATTGAAGTTTTTGAAACTGCGGTGGCCCGCGGCGCCGATGCGGTGTATATCGGCGCTCCTTTTTTCAACGCCCGGGAACTGGCCCACCATTTCAGGATGGACGAGATTGCGGCGATGATCGATTTTGCCCGCAGTCGGAAGGTCCGGCTCTATCTGGCGATGAACAGCCTGGTCAAGGAAGGGGAGATCGGGCTGGCGGTTGAAAGCCTGGCCATGCTGGAAAAGCTCCAGCCCGACGGGCTGATCATCCAGGACCTCGGTCTTTATTATCTGCTGAAGAGATATTTTCCGAAGATGCGGGTCCATGCCAGCACCCTGATGGCCGCCCACAACTCGGTGGCGGTCGGCCAGCTTGCGGCCATGGGTTTTGACCGGGTCGTCCTGCCGCG
This sequence comes from Pseudomonadota bacterium, assembly GCA_018823285.1. NCBI lineage: Bacteria > Pseudomonadati > Pseudomonadota > Pseudomonadota bacterium. Next base: position 33,912 of record JAHJIQ010000029.1, on the reverse strand, counting down.
GGAGATGTCGGTCAACGAAATCGCGACCATTGCCGGCAACACCTCGGTTGAGCTGGAGGTGTTCATTCATGGCGCCATGTGTTTCAGTTATTCCGGGCTCTGCCTGTTCAGCAGTTTTCAGGGGGGGCGGAGCAGTCTGCGGGGCAGGTGTGTCCAGCCCTGCCGCCGCCGCTATACCTGGCAGGGGTCGGGTCGGGGCAGCCGGTCGGGGTATCTCTTCTCCATGAACGACCTTGAGGGCATTGACCTGCTGCCGGATCTCGCCAGGGCCGGGATCACCTCCCTGAAAATCGAGGGGCGGATGCGCAGCGCAAGCTACGTCGGCAATGTGGTTGAGGCATACCGGACCGTGCTTGACAACCCTCCCGGTGACGAAAAGGCACGGAAAACGGCGGCGGAATTGCTGGCGGCTGCCATGGGGCGCAAGACTACCAGAGGGTATTTCGACACCGCTACCCCGGACAATCTGATTTCACATCAGCATTCCGGCAACATCGGGACCTTTCTGGGCAAGATCGGGAATGTGAAGGGCGGTCGGGTAACGGTGAAGCTTGTGGCCCCTGTTTCATCCGGAGATCGTCTCCGTCTGCATCAGGAAAACAGCGGTGAACGGCAGGCGTTTTCCCTGCAGAAAGTTTTCGTCAACGGCCGGGGAGTCAACCGGGCGGCTGCGGGAGAGACGATCTCCATTGACCTGCCCGGCCAGGTCAGCGCAGGAGACAGTATCTACCGGGTTGATGTCGCCGACCGGAAAAAGAAAGGGGCTGCAGCCGGAGTAAGGCTGGACCGCGCCAGGACCAAGGTGAAAGCGATCAATGTTTCAGCCCGGATTGAGAAGATCCTGGACGATCTCGGCACCAGGGAGAAGCTCCCGGCTGCTTTAAACCGCAGGGGAAAAAGCGGCGGCAAGGGCGGATCTTCGCCCCTCTGGTTCAAGTCCGATGACCCGAACATCCTGCGGCAGCATTTTCTCTTTCCACCGGAAAAAGTTGTTCTTCTTTTAAGTCGCGGTTCGTACCGGAAGTTTTTCAAAATGAAGCACACCGGTCCGCTGTTCAAAAGACTCTGCTGGGCTCTGCCGCCGGTAATCGATGAAGCTGATCTCGCCTTTTATGCCGACGCGATTTCCCGGTTGACCGGCAATGGATATACCGACTGGCAGATCGGTCATATCGGTCAGCTGCCGTTGTTCGCCAATGATAAAAAGATCAGGCTGTCGGCCGCCTTCACCCTCAACACATTAAATTCAGCTGCAGCCCGGACCCTGTCCGGCATGGGAGTCAGGACCGGGATCTTCTCGATCGAGACCGATTTTGACAACCTTCGTGCTTTCTGCAGCAACCGGGCTGATTTCCGGGTGGGAATGACGGTATACGCTTCCCCGCCTCTTTTCACATCCAGATTCACCGGCCCGTCAATGGAACCGGGACGCAGGATCAAGAGTCCGAAGGGTGAGGATTTCATCATCAGCAACAGTTGGGGATATACCCAGATTCTGCCGGTCCAGCCATTTTCGCTGCTTGAAAATTCTGCCGAGGTGGAGAAGAGCGGGGTTGATTTCACGGTCATCGATCTTTCCGGGATCAGGCTGACTGCGAAAACAGTTCCCGACCTTTACAAACCTTCCGGGAAACAGAAAGGCCGGAAGGCGAACACCTTTAATTTCCTGCACACCCTGAGTTGATGGAGGCAGGTGAACTGCAGGCGGAAGGCATGGGTCGGAAGGCAGAAGGGGAGATGGAAGAATTGAGCGGCCTGTCTGCTCATCACGAAAGGCGAGTTTGCGTGACAGAGAAACGTGTGCCCGGTGGGTGAAAGTGTTGAAAGATCTTCTTTAATTGAATAGATTGTTTCACAATTCTAACAGATTGTCTTTCCGGACTGAAAAGTCTTTATTTCGTTTCCTCACAGGTTTCGGTCAGAGGCCGGGTGGGAAATTTGAATTTCAGCAGGTGTTCTGATGGCTTCATTCGTAAAGGTTTTATATTTTCTTTTCATGGCGTCGCTGCTCGGCGGGTCGGGGTATCTTTTCTGGCACCTTGAGCAGAAAGCTCCCCAGATAAGTTATAATGAATTTGCGACCTCTCTCAAGAACGGTGAAGTTTCCAAGGTAAGGATCCGCGGCGGTGAAATCCGGGTAACCGATGTCTACCAGCGGGAGTTTTTGACCTATGCCCCTGATGTGTCGGCCCTTCTGCCGCAGCTCATTGAAAAGAAGGTGACGGTTTTCGGTGAGAATGCGGAAGAGTCCGGAGTGTGGAAACTGCTTTCGGTGTCTTTACCGATCATGATCGTCATGCTTGCCTGGTATGCCATCATGCGCAGGCAGAATCAGGAGGAGGAGTCGCACTTTGCCAAGGACAAGGTCTCTTTTGCCCGGACCGGCAGGCGGGTCACCTTTCGTGATGTGACGGGCATCCCCGAGGCGAAGGGTGAGCTTCTGGAAGTGATCGATTTTCTGCAGAATCCAAAAAAATACAACCGGCTCGGGGCAATCATCCCCAAGGGGGTTTTGTTCCAGGGGCCTCCCGGTACCGGCAAGACCCTTCTGGCCAGGGCCATTGCCGGTGAGGCGGATGTACCGTTCTTCAGTATCAGCGGTTCCGATTTTGTCGAGATGTTTGTCGGAGTCGGCGCTTCCCGGGTGCGGGAACTCTTCAGTGAGGCGAAGAAGAACAAGCCCTGCATTATCTTTATCGATGAGATAGATGCGGTCGGCGGTCATCGCGGCGGTTCGGGAATGGCTAGCGGCCAGGAAGAGAGAGGGCAGACCCTGAACGCCCTGCTGGTCGAAATGGACGGCTTCGATACCGAAGACAACATTATTATCCTTGCCGCAACCAATCGTCCGGACATCCTCGATCCAGCCCTGCTGCGGCCGGGCAGATTTGACCGAATCATCAATGTCATGCCTCCCGATGTGAAGGGACGGGCCAAGATTCTTGAGGTACATACCAGCAAGATGAAGCTTGACAGCAATGTGGAGTTGCAGGAAATCGCCCGCAGTACTCCCGGTTTTACAGGCGCCGAACTGGCGAGCCTGGTCAATGAGGCCGCTCTGGTGGCGGGCAGGAGCAACAAAACCACAATCGCCCAACAGGATTTTGAAGTGGCCAAGGACCGGATCCTGATGGGTGTTGAACGAAAAGGGCTGGTGATCAGTGCCCGGGACAAGAAGACCATGGCCGTTCATGAGGCAGGGCATGCAGTCGTGGCCAAATTCATGCCGGAGGCTGATCCCCTGCACAAGATCACCATTATCCCCAGGGGCAGGGCCATGGGCCACACTCAGCAGATGCCCCTGCAGGACCGACATGCCTATTCATACCAGTATCTGAGAAGCAGGGTGGCGATTCTCCTTGGCGGCAGGGCTGCCGAAGAAGTTCTGCTCGAACAGAGATCAACCGGTGCTGAAAAAGATCTGCAGCAGGCCATCGATATCGCGACCAATATGGTCAGTAAATGGGGCATGAGTGATGTGGTCGGCCCCCTTGCCTATGCCGTGGGAGAAGGCGGTTTCCTAGGCGGCCCCGGGGGAATTCGTTCCCACAGTGAGGAAACGGCCCGGCTTCTTGATGGCGAGATCAAAAAACTGCTTGAAGACTGTTATCATGAGGCAAGAATTCTTCTGGAAAAGGAGAAGGATTTTCTCGAAAGCCTGAGTGACATCCTTCTCGAATCAGAAACCATAGATCGGGAAGAACTGGATATTATTTACAACTGTTCCGTTAAAAAGGCCTCAGAGAAGGGGGTTGGGGAGTTTTCCTGACCCGATGATCCAGAGAATACAAATCATTCATCCGGCAACACAGGTTTGAGTTTACCGATATGATCGACAGATACAGCGACATCGTGAAGGATTTTATCAAGGTGCTGGGAAGCAGCCGGGTGGCCATGGCAGGGGCCGTGGTTTCGAGCGTCATTTTTCCGGTGCTGGCAATCTCGGTCTTCCTCGATATCCAGGGGGTGGTCAAGAACCCCTATTTCGGATTCCTGATTTACATGGTCATGGGCCCGCTTTTCGTCGGCGGGGTGCTGACCACCCTGGTCGGCCTGATTTTTTTCCGGGATACTGAGGAAATCGGTCTCTTCACCCTTGAATACCTGAAGGAGCAGTTGACGATGCCGGGCCGCTTCAGCAGGGTTCGCAAGCATCTTTACATATCATCCTTTATCGCGGCGGCAACCCTCCTGGTAATCGGTGTCGTTTCGATCAAGGGTTTCGACTACACCGAATCCGTCCGCTTCTGCGCCACATTCTGCCATACGGTCATGGAGTCGGAGTATATCAGTCATCAGAACTCCCCTCATTCCCGGATCCCCTGTGTCCGCTGCCATATCAGCAGCGAGTCCGGTCTTTTTGACAAGAGCAAGATCTCCGGAATCAGGATGATTTTCGCCACCCTTTTTGACCGCTATGACAAGCCGATCAGGACGCCCATCTCTTCATTGCGTCCTTCCCGGGAGGTTTGTGAACAATGTCATCGTCCGGAAATATTCCACGGAGACAAACTTTATATAAAAGACTATTTTCTCGCAGACGAGAAAAACACCCATGTTCAGACGGTGCTTCTGATGCATGTCGGTTCGGGTGGTTCCCGCGGTGAGCATGCGCACGGGATTCACTGGCATGTGTCTCCTGAACACCGGACCTTCTTTCAGGAGGAGGCGGGGAGTGATGGAAGGATCAGTTCCGTGAAACTCCTGGATCATGACGGTGATGAGTTTGTCTTCAACAGGGTTGACGATCACAAAGCGGAAGTTGATGTTTCCGGAGGCAATACATATAAACTCATGGATTGCCTTGACTGTCACAACAGACCGACCCATATCTTTCTCTCTCCTGAAGAGGCTCTTGACCGGAAAATTTCGGACGGGTCAATATCCCGTGATCTCCCTTATATTAAACAACGGGCCCTTGAAGTGATTCAAAAGGAGTATCGGGACAGGCAGGAGGCGAGGAAGAAAATCAGCATTGATCTTGAAAGCTGGTATCGGGACAACTACCCCGGTTTGCTCACCTCCGATGAAGAGCTCCTGGAGAAGGCGGTGAACAGTGTTTACCAGGCGTGGAGCGAGAATGTTTTTCCGGAGATGAACGTCGGATGGAACACCTACCAGGACAATCTGGGTCATGAAGAGGGCCGGGGGTGTTTCCGGTGCCATTCCGATGCCTACCGAACAAAGGACGGGCGCGTGATTTCTGATGACTGCAGCCTCTGTCATGTGGTTCTGGCGGAAAAGGAAGAGTCGCCGGATATCATGCGGATCCTTCACGGGAAAAAAGAACAATAGCGGCTGATGGGTGATATCAGCCCAAGACAGGTAAAAGTCAAGCAGGCAGGGAGATAAATTAAAAGCTTCAGGGGAGAGCCCCTAATCTTCATGGGTCTTTATGGTATATCCCCGGCTACGCCATGTTTTATCCGGATCGCCTGACCGCTGTCGAAGGGAGTTCATTTACTGAAAGAAATCTGCCATGTGATGCTTGCCCGGGGCTTGCCGCGGGGAGCTTTCATGTGGTAATTTAGGCCGGGTTATGTCGCGGCGGTTTGCAATAACAAGTTCTGAGCAGACAGGGAAAATATGGCGAAAGAGGACATTGTACAGGAAGGAAAGAAGCTTCTGGCCCGCGAGCGGGCCAAGACGCTGATCGCCGAGGCGGAAGTTCTTTCGGAGCAGGACCTTCGGGGGGCCCTCGGGATGTTTCGCGAGGCGCTCAAAATCTCTCCGGATTACCCTGATCTGGAAGATGAGATATTCCTGCGGGAAGATGCGATTGAGAAGCTCGATGGGGTTCTGCAGCATATTGTCGCACAGCTCAAGGGTGGGAAAAATTATCGCGCCTTTCAGCTTCTGCAGGAACTTCCGGACAACTATATTATCCTCGACAAGAGCGGTACGGTTGATCAGCTTGCCGAAAAGGTCAGGAAAGTCGAGAGCCTGATTGAAGGGGCGAAGAATCTCCCCCGCTCCGGCAACAGCCAGGCGCTGCCGATGCTTGAGGAAGCATTCACCCTGATGCCGGATTATCCCGGTCTGCAGGCAGATATTGACGCACTTGCCGCATCACGGCAGAACTACAACGACTATATCGCGGGTGTCGAGGCATCTGTCGCTGCCGGAGATACCGTGAAGGCAAGGAGTTTCCTCGACCAGTTCAAGGGGGTTTATCCGGAAGACGCTTCCGTTGGCCGCCTTGAATTCATGATTCAGAACAAGGAAAAGGAAAAAACGAGAAAGGCTGCGGTCAGGAAAAATCTTTTCATGGCTGCTGCTGCCGGAGCGGGGTTTCTGGGTCTGATCATTGTCTATTTTGCCTTCGAGTTGATGACTTTCAAGTCGGCCAACGGGAAATGGCAGGAGGCAGCCGCATTCCTTGAAGCGGAGAAGTTTGCCGACGCGCGTACAGCTGCTGAGGAGGTCAAGGCGAGTCTGGGAAAGGTGAGTTTTTCCTCCCAGTCGGGGAAAAAGGAACTGCTCGTCAAAGTGGAAGAACTCCTGAATTCCGAGAGGGTCATCCAGGGTGTTCAGGGTAAAATCCTGGTCGACGGAAAATACATTCAGAAAGAGTCTCTTGCCGGAGCCCAGGAGTCGGAAAAAATTATTAAAGAGGCTGAAGGACTGATGGCGGCCGGTGATTATTCATCTGCCCTGGCAAGATTTGCAGATGCGAGAAATGTTGCAAGCCTTCTGGATGCTGCACTTGCCGCGAAAATCAATGAAGAAATTGAAGCATCCGCCGTCAAATGTCAGACTGCGCATGTGAAGTCTGTTCTCCGAAAGGCCAATTCCCTCCATGGCGCAGGGAACTATGAAGAGGCTACCGCTCTGTTCGCCGAGGCCCGGAACCTGGCCAAGGGATACGGATTTAAAAGGAATGACGCCATCAGTCGGGATATTGAAACAGCCGCCGGCCGGACAATCGGCGACCGGCTGGATATCCTGATCGCCGATGGCGACGCTCTCCTGAATGCGGCAGCCTATGATGATGCCATCGACGGGTACAAAAAGGCCCTTGATTTTGCCAGGCTCAACAAGCTGGACAGCAATGACACCGTCAACAGGCTATATGGCTCGATAAACAGGGCCAGGATATTCGGACTTCTGGCTAAAGGAGACGAGAATTTTAAGCTTTCCCGGTGGGTGGATTCCATCAAATTCTATAACAATGCGGTGGAATTATCCGTGAAGGCCGGGCTCCGAAATCTGCCCGTTCTTGAACAGGCGGTCAAAAATGCCAAACTTGCCGAGACGAGAATATCCCTGGATGAACTGAAGCGCCTTGAGCTTACCGGAGCGAAGCAATTCGCGGAGTCTTCCTGGCAGGAAGCGCATGACACTTATAAGAACCTGGTGGCAATGGCCGGCAACACTGCTTTTGCCGGCAGTCCGGAGTTTGCGGCTATTCTGGTAAACAGCAGGGAAAAACTGGCGATCACCGGTGAGCGGATTTTTATCAAGTCGAAAAAAGATTATCTGGAGGAGAAGTACCGGTCAATCCTCAAAAATGCCTTCGGGACAGGTGCGGACATTACCTTCCTGAACCCTGAAGTCATTCTTCTGAGTGAGGATGAGAAATTGCTGAAATTCAGCATTTCCGCGAAATCATACGTCAAAAAGGGTGGCGGGCAGGGGGTGTATTCCAATTATGAAGTACAGTACGCCTATGACCGTCAGAAAGACTCATGGCATCTTCTCGACAAATCTTCAAATTCACAGAGTGCGGGAGAGTAAACGCAGAAAAATCTTTTTCTTTTACACTTTTTACAAACTAAAGCCATCGAGGGTGCCGGGAAGGAACTTTTGATGGCTTTTTCATTCTTCGGCCTGTTTTTCAAACTGCCTCTGTTTCTGATCTTTCCGATCCCGTTACTGCCTGTCAATTCTTTGCGACTTCCCTCTTGACCTGATGAATAAGTTTATGATGTGATGATTAATCATCGATGTCGCTTGTTAAAATCATACAGGGTCAGAATATGGAAAACGAATCCAACATCACTCAAAAAAAGGTCAGGGTGCTGGTGGTGGAAGATAATCCGGTTGCCGCTGTTTCAATCCAGCAGGTTCTGAAGAAAAGCGGGTTTGCGATTGCGGGTTGTGCCGGCACCGGAGCAGCCGGTCTGGAAATGGCCTGCACTTTGAAGCCGGATGTCATTCTGATGGATATCATGCTGCCGGGAACCGATGGGCTTGAAGCGGCCCGGCTGGTAAACGAAAAGTGTCCGGCGCCGGTTGTTGTTCTCACCGGATACGAGACTCCTGAGCTCATCGAGAAGGCCGGTTGGGCCGGGGTGGCCGCATATCTTGTCAAACCGCCGAAGGCAAATGACCTCGAACGGGCCATTTATCTGGCGATGGAAAGGTTTAAGGACCTGGAAAAGATCAAGGAACTGAACCGTGAACTCCGCAAGCGAAACAGTGAACTTGAAGAGGCGCTGGGAAGAATCGAAACCCTGCATGGTCTTTTGCCGATCTGTGCTTCCTGCAAAAGTATCAGGGATGATAACGGGTACTGGAACAGAATGGAGGAGTACATATCCAGTCACGCCGACGTGCAGTTCAGCCATGGGATATGTCCGGAATGTACTGAGAAACTGTATCCCGGAGTTGTAAGCAAATACAAAAAAACGGCAGGTTCCTGAAAATCGGAACCTGCCGTTTTGAACATACCAAGTATTCCCCGAAGTTCGAAGTCTTACCCGGTTTGGGCTCGGCAACGGGGCACTCGTCCGGTAAAGGTTTTTATCCTTCCTTGACGGTGAGTGAGGGGAGGATCTTGTTTATTCCCCAGAAGAGAATAAATGGCGTGGCCACCACCATGAGTGCGCCGGCTACACCTTCCTTGAATGTTTCAAGATTATGCGGAATGACCGGAAGATGGTAGTGCATGAATCCTTCAAACGAGAGCGAGAAGGCCTGCCCGCCGATTACCACGTTCCAACGCATCATGAAGACCCCGTAGAGAACCAGCAGGAGGGCGATGACCAATCGTTTGATGGTGGTTCCCGGGATCAGGAGCAGGATGAACGGGACCAGATTTCCCAGTCCGTACTGCAGGACAAAGATCTTGACGAAGTCCTCCTCGAACATGACTGATCTGAGAATATCCCACGATTTCATCTGGGTGTAGCCCCGAAAGATCAGGTCGAGAAGCTCAAGGGAGATGGCTGCAACCAGGAACATCATCAGGTATCTGGAGGTTGTGGACATCACTTCCATTTCAACCCCGCGAATCACCTTCACCCGCTCATCCCCGCGCCCCCTCGCCAGAATGGCCTTAAACTTTTTCCATTCCATGATGATGATGTAGGTCAGCATACAGAGGGCGATACCGGAAACCACCGCCGACATAATGAAAATGACCGGCATCAGGGGAGACATCCAGAGGGCGTTGGCCTTGACGGAGCCGAAAATAAAGCCTGCATACCCATGCAGGAAACCGGCGACCGGAACCCCGATCGAGGCCATGATCGTGATGGCCCTTTTGTCTTTGGCGGCGGCTTCTTCACTGAGATCGAAAGCGCCCAGAGAAAGAACGAGATACAGGATCCGTTTGAAATTGTCGGCAAACCCTTCTTTCCCTTTCAGGGCGTGTACCTGCTCTACGAAAAAGACCCGGTAGACGAACCAGATTTCGGTTGCGACAATGGCGGCATAGGTTGAAAAAACAATGCCGAAGGCGGCGATTGCCGAAGTGAAATGCGGGGTGAACATGACATTGATCCCCCGGAATGGCTGCTGGAGATGGAGAAGCAGGGGCATCATCGCAACCGGCAACAGGCAGAGGGAGAAGACCAGCGAAAAGCGGGCCATCTCTTTCAGGTCTTTCTGGCCGAAGACATGGTACAGAGAGGACAGCACGAACGCACCGGCAACCAGACCAGTCATATAAGGATACATGACGATCTGGATGCTCCAGTAAATGAATTCGTTCGGGTAGACAAAAAGGGTTTTTTGTGTCCATTCAGCGCCATGGACTATGAGTTCTGGAGTCATATCAATCACCTTACGTTCATGTCCAGGCCGATGTAGAAAGCCTGCGGCTTGGTGCCGTATTCATCTTTAAGGACTGCAACTCTCTCGGTGGTAATGATTTTGGTAACCGGATCGTCCGGGTCCATGAGGTTGCCGATTTTCCTTGCTCCGAAGGGACAGGCCTGAACACAGGCGGTGGGCAGCCCTTTGCTGATCCGGTGGTAACAGAAGGTGCATTTGTCCGCCACCTTGAATACCGGATGAAAAAAGCGAACGCCATAGGGACAGGCCATGATGCAATACCCGCAGCCGATGCACCAGGTCCGGTCGATCAGGACCACCCCGTCGCCGGTCTGATAGGTGGCCCCCACCGGACACACCTGGACGCAGGCGGGATTTTCGCACTGGTTGCAGAGTTTGGGGACGAAAAAAGTCTTGTTGATCTCCTCGGGCCTGATCTCCTGATCAAGAATTTTCTGGGAGGTGAATCCGTCTCTGGCGCCGTTGGGCGAATCGATGTGGGTTCTGCCATCCCTGGTCACAACATATCGTTCAACCCAGGTCCTGGTGACCGGCGCATCGTAGGGAACCGCGTTTTCATTCTTGCAGGCCTTGACGCACATCCCGCAGCCCACGCATTTTTTGGTGTCGATCAGGAACCCCCAACGGGTGTTCTCTGTGCCGGTGGTCGCCGCTTTACTTTCAGAGGGACTCAGTATCTTCAGCGCGGAAACCGGAACGGAGGCAGCGAGGGTGCCTGATAAAGTTGATTTCAGAAATTTCCTTCTTGAGCAACTCATTACATGTCCTCCAGAGCCGGTTTATGGGGATTGTGGCATTCTGCACAGGGCGAATCCGGATTATGGTCTTGTGGGTTGATCCCCTTAAGCCGTCCTCTGGCGCTGTCCGGATAGGGAAGCAGAGCGTGACATCTGAGGCAGAGATCGCGACTCCGGTCGATCTCGAGTTTTTCGGGGTTGTCCGGATGGTCCATGGCCGGCCCATGACAGTTTTCACACTGGATGATATTGTGTTTTGATGCATTGTTGGCCGCCACATTCTCCTCGTGGCACTCGGCGCAATACTCTTTTCCCTTGTACTGCACTTTTTCGGCTTTCCAGTCGTCGATATTGCCGAGACGGTGAAAACCGTAAGTGAAGCCGCTGCCATGGACTCCAAAATCGTCGGGAACCATATAGGCCCTGACGAGCAGGAGCAGGCCTACGGCCGCGATGACGACCCACAGGGGCCTCAAAACATGATTTTTCATACAACTTTCTCCTTTGCCGGTTTGTCTGATCTGCAGGTTGTTATCGTTCAACTACAAGTTTTTGTAAAGGAATTCCGGGTTGCAACCAGGGAATCAGTTTTAGTATTGACAACGAAAATTGCCAATGCTAGTATCTATACCACACTGTGGTATGGTAAGCAAGTGCAGAATTGAGTTTCAGTTAAGTGTTCGTTTTTGCGTTTTTGTACTACGGTGTGGTTGTTGTTCCGGGCCCTTCCGGATCCAGGCGGCAGCCCCATTTTTTTATCTTAAAAACAGTATCGGCTTTTCCCCCGGGCATCGTCAAGGAATTGGTGCAACCATCTTTCAAGTTAAATCCTTCGCTTTAACGGGTATGCTTCATGGAAGTTGAACTGCAAGAGGTCAGGGCTGAGATCAAAGCTCTCAGGACAAGGGTTGAAGAGCTGGCAGACATTGTCAATACGCTCCGGGGAAGTGTCTCTCCCGATCAAGCGGCCAAGCCCCTCATTGCAGACCATGAGATAATCGGGGTTGTGGAACCGGCCAAAGGGTTTGGTGAGTGGATTACCAGAGGAGCCCTGCTGCAGAGGATTGCCGCGATCAGTTTTATCATGGTTTTCGCCCTGCTGCTCAGGGCCATCACCGACAGCGGTTTCATTGATCCCGGGGCGGGTTCTCTCCTTGGAATCGGCTATGTATCGGTACTGGTGGGTATCGGCTGGTATCTTTACCGGGAGGGGAAGGTTCTCGCCCCTGTCTTTGCTTCTTTCGGTATTCTTCTCCTTTTTTCAATTGTTGTCGAGAGCAAGCTCCGTTTTGAAACCCTGTCGACTTTCCGGGCATTGATCTTCCTCTATGGCGCTCTCCTGATTGCTTCTTTTATCGGGGTCAGGTTCAAAGCCAACCGGCTGCTGGCGATCGGGGTGCTCGGCGCCCTTATCTCCAGTCTGGTGATAGATTTTCCGAAAACGGTTTTTGCAGCAGTAGCCCCACTTTTTCTGCTCGCCAATCTGGTGGCTTTCCGCGCCGACCGGAAAGAGGTGTCCGGAGGACTCAAGTGGTATGTTACCGGGTTCACCTTCCTCTTTTGGTTTCTCTGGGGATTTAAACTGATGGCGCCGCTAAAACGTGGTGAAGAATTGGCCGCGTATCTGCATGTCGGCTGGTATATTCCCGAACTGTTACTTTTCTGCGCTGTGTACCTTATTGTCCCGGTCAGAAGATATTTCGACAAGGAGGGGCCGGGAGTGTTCCATACCCTGCTTCCGGCTTTCAATATGCTGCTGTTCTATCTTGCAGGTCGGATCGTGGTGATCGGACTCTGGGATTCCAGCCTCGCGATGGGCATATTCGCCATGATGCTTGTCTTGACGATGTTTGCCATCGGCTGGCGGTTGTCTGCGAAAGGTGAGGGCTACAGTATCGGGGTTGGCGCTTCATTTGTGGCCGGGGCGGTGATTCTTGCTCTCGGCCTGCCGGAGCTTACCGGCAATGTAGCGTATGCTGTTCCGTTCTGGTCGCTGACCGCCTATGGCCTCGCCCTGCTCTCCGGGCGCGGACGAAGTGGCGCGGTGCGGGTTATTTCCTACGCCTACCAGATCTTCACGTTGTTTGCCGGTTTCATGGCCGGAATCTATGTTGTCGGCGATGGTGGAATGAAGGCGGGTTCCTTGGTCGCGGCACTGGTGATGACCGCGGCAAGTGTCATGCAGTTTCGCTGGTGCAGGAACAACCCGCCGCCACCGGAAACGTTTTTCGCCAGGGCCGACCGGGGTGATTACTCCGCGGTTTCAATCCTGCTGGTTGCCCTTGCCGGTTTCTTTTTCATGTTTTCAATGACCATTGATCACCTTGCGGCCTCAATGCTTGCCGACCCGTTTAATGTCACCTGGTGCAGTCGTTCCATTCTGATCAACCTGACGGCCATTATTCTGATGGTGCTGGGATACCATCGGAGGAGCCTGGAGTACATCTGGGTGGCGGTTGCCCTCGGGATTTTTGCCATGCTGAAGGTATTTCTCGCCGATCTTTTCAAGACCAGTGGTATTCCGCTGGTCTTCAGCGTTCTCTCTTTCGGGGTCCTTGCGGCGGCAGGATCGGTCATCCTCGGGAAATGGCAGAAGAAGGGGGAGGCGGCATGAAGCGTTCTGCCGGGAGAAAGAGTTTGCGGTAAACAGGCGGGAAGGATATCCATATCAATCATTTCTCCATTTGCCGATGATATGTTGTGGTACTTTTAATGCCACAAAATCGTTGTAATTTTTTGTTTTAATAAATTGATATTCTGCTATAATGCCCGCCTCGGAATTCGCTGGCTCTTCTGATGCGGAACAGATTAAGAAGTTCGGTAACAGGTTGAGATCATGGCAGTTGACAGTAATAACCCAATTTTCCCGATCAGTGTCGCGGCTAAACTTCTTGATGTGCATCCCCGTACCTTGCGAATTTACGAAGAAGAAGGGCTCCTCAAACCCGCGCGACAGGGGAACAAGAGGTTTTTCTCCAGTGATGATATCGAGTGGGTCCGCTGTCTTCGCAAACTGATCCATGAAGAGGGGATCAGTATCCCGGGCGTCAAAAAACTGCTTGAACTGACGCCCTGTTGGGAGATCAAAAATTGTCCGGCCGAGACCAGAAACAGTTGCACCGCATTTGTCGATCGAACGACACCATGCTGGGAGCGGGCCGGGAGTCTCTGCAAGCAGCAGAGAAACCAGTGTGACGAGTGTGATGTCTTTGTTGGAGCAATGCGTGAGGGTGCTGCGAGGGACGCGGTCTAGTGTCGCGTCAAGGATGAAATGTCATAATATTTCTCCGGCATTTTTTGTGCCGGCAAGGCGCGTGTTGGGTTGCATAGCAGCGCTATGTAACCCAACAGGTAACGCAGGAGGCGCGAAAAACGACGAGAAAGATATGACGGTTCAGAGTTGACGTGACACTAGAGTGATTCGGCGCTTTATTGTTGCCCCGTGTACGGTGGATGGCGAATAACCGGCCGGGGGTTTTTTTATAATATTTTGGAAGGAGTTGTTACAAATGGCTGCAGATGAAATCAACAAACCGGAGACATTCAAAGAATACGACAGAGGCCCATGGAGTTTCATAATCCGTGGCATGTGGCGGTCACCGCTCGGCCTGATGGGGGTTACCCTGACAACCGTCAGTATCACCCTGATGGTGATCGGGCTCATCTTCGATATTCTTGGTCTGATCGAGAACCCGTACGCAAATATCTTCACCTACATGATCCTGCCCGGCGGCATGATTACCGGTCTGGTCCTGATCCCGGTAGCGGGTTTTTTAAGACGCCGGCAGTGGCATAAGTTCGGTATTCCCCGCGAGCATCTGCACCTTGACTTAAGTGATCATAAACACCGCAAGTTCATGATCATCTTCATCGTCCTGACCGTAATCAATGTCTGTGTTCTCGGGATCATCGGCTATGAAGGGTATCACTTCACCGACTCTCCGTATTTCTGCGGCGTTGTCTGCCATCAGGTCATGGCTCCGGAATACACCGCCTATCAGCGGTCGGCGCACTCCAATGTGGCCTGTGTTGAATGCCATATCGGTTCCGGCGCCCAGTGGTTTGTCCGGGCCAAGCTCTCGGGTTTGCGCCAGGTCGTGGCGGTTCTTACCGACAGCTACAGCAGGCCGATTCCGGCTCCGGTAGAGCATCTGCGACCGGCCCGGGACACCTGTGAAGCATGTCACTGGCCGGAGAAATTCCATGGCAAGAAGGTCAAGAGCTTCAAACATTTCACCAACAGCAACCAGACCAGGCCGGAAGTAAACGAGATCGCCCTGCACATCGGCGGCCGCAATCCCGAGTCGGATGTTTTCGAGGGCATCCACTGGCATGTGTCCAACGCGGTCGAGGTCCAGTATCTGGCGGCAGACGAGCGGAGGACCCAGATCGCCAAGGTCAAGGTCAAGAGGCCGGACGGCACCCAGGATGAGTTCACCAAGGCATCCATCGAACTTCCCGAAGGCAGTGAAGCCAAATGGCGGATCATGGACTGTATCGACTGTCACAACCGGCCGACCCACGTCTATGATATGCCGGATCAGGTGGTTGACTTCGGTCTGCTCAGCAAGAAGATCAACCCTGCAATCAACGGCATCAGGGAAGACAGCATCGCTGCAATCACCACCGAGTACACCACTAGAGATGAGGCCAAGGAGAAGATCGGCTCTCTGCTGATGGAAATGCAGTTCAAGCGCAATGGAGATGCGGTTGAACAGTACCGTGAAGACATCAAGAAGGCCGGTCTTTATCTGACCCAGAAGTATCTCGACAACGTCTGGCCGGAGACCAAGGTCAACTGGGGCACCTACCAGGGTCATCTCGGCCATCAGTATGCCGATGATGGTTTCGGCTGTTTCCGCTGTCATGACGAAGAGCATGAGAACAACAGCGGCAAGGTCATCAAGCAGGATTGCGATCTCTGCCACGACGAGCCGAACTGATCTGAAAGATCAGCAGATTTAGAGCAGGAAAGCCAAAAGGCCCCGCGATGAAAATCGCGGGGCCTTTTTTGTTGAATGCAGCAAGATAATTAGCGAGTGAGCGAGTTTGGTTTTTTGTTTGACTCCTTTTGCGGTAACGGGGTAGCCTGAGGCATGAGTTGACCTCGGCGGCCTGTTCTTTCACCTCCCCGTTATGAGAAAAGCGCGCCCTGCCCCTGGCGGCAAACCAGAGCGGAGTGCCGGATGAGATCCTCGTTAATGTAAATGACATCGGTGTACTTCCTGTGCTCCAGAAACCTTTTGCGGCTCACAGGTTGTTTCTTGCGGGAGCGGATTTTCTCACCAGTTCGCAGGAGAAAGATATGATGAAAACAAATGGTTCGAATCATCTTTTCGTGAATTTTCTCAATCAGTTTCGCCCTCCGTGGACCTGGTGTGCCTTATCGATGTTTTTTCTCCTGTTGGACTACCTTTCCGGGCCCCATATTCTGTTTCCGGTGACGTTCATTCTGCCGGTGGGACTTGCCGCCTGGTTCGGGAGCCGGAACTGGGCCCTGTCTTTGGCGATCCTGTTACCGATTCTGCGATTTCAATTTATTTTTGTCTGGGACACCCCGCTGAATTCGACGATGGTGAACATCGCCAATGTGGCTATCCGCATCATCGTGCTGACCTTGTTCGCCCTGCTGCTCAGTAAGGTTGCTGCGCAAGCAAGAGAGTTGCGGCAGAGGGTTGATCAGCTGGAAAAGTTTCTGCCGATCTGCTCGTTCTGTAAAAAAATCCGGGATCAGGATGATGTCTGGCACCCGGTGGAAAGTTATATTTCCAAACGGACCCAGACCCGGTTCAGTCACAGTTTCTGCCCCGAATGCGCGAAGGAGCATTATCCTGAATATTTCAAAGAGTGATCCAGGTTTACGGGGATGTCCTGATCTCTCGCGGTAAATGGAGCAGGTGTGGATCCTGTTCCCGAATCTGATCTGAGTGCGAGTGCCGCCTGCGAAATTCAGCGCAGACGAAAAAAGAAGATTGCCTGTTCTCCCGTCCACCCCCTTAGAAATAGTAACTGAGTGAGGCATACCAGAGGTCGGGATAGTTGCTGAACTCGCTGCTCTCACCGGGCTGGCCGCTTTTGCCGCCTGTACCGGCAAATCCGCCGAGACCGAGGTAGAGGTCTACGGCAACGTTGTATTCCAGGGAGGGCGAGAGGAGGGTGGAGCGGTCGTTCGTATTGTAGATGATGCTCAAGGAAAGTGAAAGCAGAGGGGTCGCCTGGTAGCTTAAGCCGGGGATCAGATAGTCCCGGGCCAGGAGGTAGACACCGCCGTCAATGTATGCGGTCCTGAGGGAATTGGTGAGGTACTCCCGTCTATTCGTCGTCCCTGCCCCGTTGTGGTGATACTCGAGCGATGCGTAAAGATCTTCGGCAAGCAGGTATTCCGCCCCGGCGGAGAGTGACAAATAGTCATCATCCGGATTGCTGGTGAAGACCTGTGCCGCCTCCAGCCAGGTTCCGGCCCCGCCGATTGCCCGGGCCAGATCGAGCCCGTAGAGAATGTGTTCCCGAAAGCGCATGGCCATGACCGAGAAGTCGGTGCCCAGCGAATACCCCTTGAGCCGCAGGTAGGCTGCGCTTTTGTCCTCACGGAAATCGTCGCCGAAGATGGCGCCGAGATCGAGTTCGGACAACTCTCCGAGCGGGGCCCTGAGCCGGATTGCGTCCACCCCGATCCGCTCCTCTTTGGCGATGGTGTTGTAAGGGTATGGTGCAAGGACGTCGGTCGGATTTGCGGCCCGGGCGGAGCCGAAGGCGACCGGCTGGCGGCCGGCGAGGAGATCGAAGGTGGTTGCCCGGTAACTGATAAAGGCCCGGTCGAGGTTCTGGCTGACCACGAAAGAATCGGAAGAATCAGGAGCAGCGGGGTACAATGTGTTTTCCAGGTCGCCCGCCCGGTATGAGAAGCCCTGATAGGTCCGGGAGGTCGAGGCGGGAGTCGTTTTATCCCGCCAGAAAGGGGCAAGTTCGTAGGCGAGTTCCGAGTGCAGTTTCGCTGCCGGTTCTGCGGAGAGTTTCAGCCGGAGACGGGTTTCGAACATCGCGGATTGGGTATCCGTCTGCGGGTCGTCGGAGTACAGCGCGAAACTTCTGCTCGATCCGGACACCTTTGTTGATCCCGCTGCGGCAGAGGGGAGGGCGGTAATCAGTACCAGGGCAAGGGCCAGGGGGTATGAAGGTCCTCTGCTCATCTTCTTTCGTCGCTGCTGATGGCGCCGTCGGTCAGGGTGATGAGCCTCCGTGCGTGCTCCATGACCATCGCCTCATGGGTGGAGAAGACGAAGGTCATCCCGCTTTTCCGGTTCAGTTCGAGCATCATGTCCAGCAGCTCGCGGCCGGTGACCGAGTCGAGGTTTGCCGTGGGTTCGTCGGCGAGGATGATGTCCGGCCTGGAGACCATTGCCCTGGCTATGGCCACCCGCTGCTGCTGGCCTCCGGAGAGTTGGGAGGGGTAGCGTTTCTCCATTCCTCCGAGCCCCACTTCCTCAAGGATCGCGGCCACCCGCTGTTTTCTCTCCGCGTCGCCTACTCCCTGAAGCAGCATCACATATTCGATGTTCTCCCGCGCCGAAAGGACCGGGATCAGGTTATAGGATTGAAAAATGAAGCCGATATGGTCGCGTCTGAAGTCGGAAAGCTCGCCGCCGCTCATCATGGTAATCGGCTTGCCGGCGAGGATCGCGGTGCCCGTGGAGGGAAGATCAAGGCCGCTCATGATATTCAGAAGAGTCGTCTTGCCGGAGCCGGAAGGGCCGGCAAGGGCGGTGAACTCGCCTTTTTCGATGGAGAGCGTCACATCGTTCAGGGCATGGACTTCCACGTCCCCGGTCTTGTAGGTGCGCCAGACGTTTTCGATTCTGATGACATCTTCCGCCATATTGATCCTCCTTGACCTACAGGCTTCTTCTCATGGTTTCGGCCGGTTTGAGCCGCGCTGCGAACCAGGCCGGATAGAGTGCCGCGATACCGGCAAAGCCCAGGATAAGCAAGGGCACAGTAAGGTAATGCCTGGGAATGATTGTGGGATAGAGGAGTTCGGTAAAGGTGACGCTCGCGAACTCGATGCCCCGGTAGTCGATGCCGTAGATGTTGAAATAGCCGGTCAGCAGTAGCCCCAGCGCAGCACCGATGATGGAACTGACCACCCCCAGGAGCAGCGCTTCAAAGAGGATGAGCCCGGCCATGGACAGCGGTCTGGTGCCGATCGCCCTTAAAACGCCGAATTCGTACATCCGCTCGTAGAGCGACATGAAGAGGGTGTTCATGATCGTAAGCGCCACGATGCAGAAAACGAGAATGCCGATGATGAACGCCCCGATGTCGGTCATCGCCACCACGCTGTCGAGCTGTGGCACGATATCGTTCCAGCCAAGGGCCTCGTTTCCTCCTGTTGTGCACCTCGTCCAGAAGGGCAGGCTGCGGTCGCCGGCAAGTTCGATGTCGGTAAATTTGAGGGCTATTTCATGGGCGGTCGGGCCGATCCCGAGCATCTCTCGTGCCTTGTCGATGTGGATGTACATCATTCCCGAGTCCGCTTCCTTGATGTCGTAATGGAAGATCCCCCTGACCCTGAAGAGTTCCTGGGCGAGTTCGCCGGTCCCGGCCCGGGCGGCGGTCAGGACCACCCGGTCGCCGATCCCGATTTCAAGATTCTCGGCCGCCTTTGAGCCGACGAGGATGCCGCGCAGGTCATCGTTCTGCAGGTATTTTCCTTCGCGCATGGCCTCGTCGAGCCTGGACAGCGGAGGTTCACTGACCGGATCTATCCCGTAGACCAGCGCGGTGGCAACATCGGATGGAGAAGTCAGCATCCCGATGGTGATGGTTCTGGGGGTGAAGCGCTCGATCACCTCTTCCATTTCAAGGGATTGCATGACCCCTTGAAAGTCTTTGATTGTAAGCTCCACCTCATTGGTGTCCCTGAAGCCAAGGGCGTGGATCTGTCCCTCGCCGAGAAAACTGTCGGTGGCGGTCCTGATCATGCTTTTGAGCATGCCGTCATAAACGCCGAAAACGAAGATCATCGAGGCCAGTCCCATTCCTACGGCAAGGCCGGAGAGAAAGGTGCGCCGTTTGTTGCGGAACATATTGCGCCAGGCGAGTTTGAGCAGCATACCCATGGTGCTAACCTTCCCGCAGCGCTTTGACCGGCACGATCCTGGCGGCTCTGATGGCCGGCCAGATGCTGACCAGAAGCGCGGTGGCAAAGATCACCAGCGAGGGGATCCAGAGGGTTCGCAGGGTAATGCGCGCCTTCATATACTGAATGGTCATCCCGCCCCATTCGATGGGTTCCGGATAGGTGATGCCATACTCGGCGAAGTAACCGTTGGCGGCAATACCGCCGATGGCGCCGGCCAGAATGCTGAACCCTGCCAGGATCAGGGTTTCGAGAACGATCAGCATGAAGACCTGGGAAGGCCTGGTGCCGATGGCTTTCAGCACCCCGTACTCGCGTGTCCTCTCAAGGATGACCATCAGGATGGTGTTCAGGACTCCCACCGCCACAATTACGGTCAGCACGGTGAGGGTGATCCAGTTGCCCTTCAGGTCGGCCTGCATCGCCTTGTAGAACTGCGCCTCAACCACCTCCCAGGGCGAGGCCTCCAGATCGCTCCCGGCAAGGGCCAGGTTGATCAGGGAGGCCGCTTCCCTGGACTGCCAGTGGTTTGAAAGAAGCACCGTTATTTCATGGGCGGTCTTTCCGAGGACAAAAAAGTCCCTTGCCGTATCGATATGGGTGAACGCGGTCATGTCGCCGTAAGAGCTGTTTTTGTCCTCAACCAGTCCGACGACGGTGAAAAGTTCCGTGGCCGGTGAGCCGTCGGCCGCCTGACTGATCAGGGCCACTTCGTCTCCCAGGCCGATTTTCAGGATACGGGCGGTTTTCGCGGGCAGGATGATTTCGTAGGCCAGTGGATCGTCTGATACAAAACTCCCTTCACTGACCTTTTCCCGCAAACGGGTCACCAGCGGTTCACGATCAGGGTCGATGCCCATCAGGTTCAGAGCGGTGGTCTTCCGCCCGGCAAAGGCGAGGGCGGGGCCATAAATCCTCGGCGCCCAGGCCAGAACCTCTGCCGCGTTGCCGATAATTGCCCCGACGCTCTCCACATCATTGATCTTCTTGTACAGGGAGTGTTTGTCAAGGTAGCCTTTGACATGGACCTGGACATGGCCGGTGCGGTCGCGGGTGAACATGTCGATGATCATGTCATACCCGCCGTCCACGAAACCGAAGGAGAGGGAGAAGAGCACAAAGGCGCCGGCCATCATCATGCCGGTGAGAATGGAGCGTCTTTTATGACGGAAAATGTTGCGGAAGGCGATCTTCAAGAGCAATGGTCATCTCCTTTGCTGAAGATTACGCAGGGTGAAGATATCTTTCGGCAGTTCCAGGTCAAAGGTGGCATCGGTATAGGTGACGATCGTCCGGTGTCCCTTCTTGTTCAGCGGGATCAGTTCCATGACCGCCGGGATCGTCTTCCCACCGAGGGATTTTATTTCCTTGAGCACCATGATTCGCATAAGGGTGCCCTTCTCGTCATAGAACTCTTCCCTGACCGGAATGTAGTCTTCCTTACGGACCTTGGCGACGATGCGGCCCCAGACAATCGGCGAATCCTCCCGGGGGATGAATTCGGCGTAATAAAAGCCGCTCTCGGCGTCTTGTGGTTTTATGAGAGAGGCGGTGTAGTCGTCCCGCATGGAACTCTCCTTGACAATATCATCGTTGGTGAAGTCGGAGCCCATCCAGGAGCCCATCATCATCGAGGGCGGAACTTTCATGACTTTATTGATCTTGGGGAAGTAATTCCACATCTCGTTTTCGATGCGCAAGGTGGCGGTTCCGGTCTCTTTCTTGGGGCTCAAGATCCGGATGAAAGCCTTGTCGAGTCCCTCGGACCACCCTTCCATCTGGAGAGTGCGCTGCCAGTCCGGGGTTTCGATGCGCATCTCGAACCTGGTCCGACTCGATTCGCTCCGGAAAAGCCGGTCGATTTTGTCGATGATCTCGTCGATGTCGGGCTGCTCGTTCGCGTTTGAGAGAGGAGTAGAGATACAGAGGAGCATCAAGGCAACAAGCAGTGTTGGTGATAGGGATTTGATATCTGCCTCCTTGTTTTGCTGAGTTGGGCAAAAGAGTCTGCATGCATTATATACCGATAAATTATATTATCGCCAATAAACAGCGTCGGGCAATGCATCTGGTCCGTCGCGCCGCGTAGAGGCCCATCCCTTTTCAGGAGTCATTCCTGCCTTGTATATGGTTCTGCACACCTTTTTTGATCTTTGCCGCACGATCGGTTAGTATGTGCAGGATCTCAATTTTATCCCAGTCGGTAACCGTGAGAATGAATATGGACATGAACGGTTCAAACAACTGTAAGATCTGGGCCATCGGCGGCGGCAAGGGCGGTGTGGGCAAGAGCTTTGTCCTCTCCAGCATCGGGATGAATCTTGCCAAGGAGGGTCGGGTGGTCATGATCGATGCCGACCTTGGCGGTGCGAACCTCCATAACTTTCTCGGCATCCATCGTCCGAAAGCGACCCTGTCTGATTTTTTTGAGAATAAAACCCCGCTCGAAGAACTGATCAGCGAGACCGGGGTCGAAAATCTCGGCCTCCTCTCCGGGGTGATCGGCTCCCTCGGCGCGGAGGGCATCAAGTACGCCCAGAAGAAAAAACTGTTCGCCCACATCAAGCAGATCAAGGCGGATCATATCCTGATCGACCTCGGCGCCGGGGCGCATCACAACACAATCGACACCTTTCTCCTCGCCGACAAGATGGTCCTGGTCATCGTTCCCGAAATCATCTCCATTGAGAATATGTATAATTTTCTCCGCAACGTTTTTTTCAGACGGCTCGGGGTAGTCCTGTCCGACTATGGGTACCGGGACCTCGTGGTCACCCTGTGGAAGGACCGGAAGGAGCTCGGGATCAATAATTTCCGGGAGCTGGTCGACTATCTGAAAAGCACTTCCGATGAGGTCAGGGATGTCGTCACCCGGGAAGTGGCTGATTTCAAGGTCCATCTGATTTTAAACAAGGCCAGAACCAACAAGGACATCATGATCGGTAATTCGGTCAAGAGTATCTGCAGGAAGTTTTTCGGGATCAATGCCCTGTATTCAGGCTACGTGGAATACGACGAGCTTGTGTCCCGTTCGATCAACCAGAGACAGACCTACATGACCGCCTATCCGGATTCGAGGTGTGCCCGTGAACTGGAAAGGCTCACCAGAAACCTTCTGGCCGGTCGGCAGGTCAAGATCATCAAATGAAGAAAAGAGAACGCTGCATAGATTTTTTTGATGTGCTGGAACTGCCGCCGGATTCCACCTTCCCCGAGGTGAAGAAAGCTTATCTGCTCCTGAAGGAGATCTATTCAACCGAGTCCATCGTCACCATGTCGGTTGAAGAGGAGTTCTCGGAAGAGCAGAAACAGGAGATTCTTGACGAGATTGAAGAGGCTTACCATGCCCTGACGGTCATGTTCAACCAGGAACAGGAAACAACGGTCGAAGATGTGAGCAAGCTGGTCGCCGAAATTCACGAGTTCGACGGCGCCGCGTTGAAAATGGTCCGGGAAAAGCTCCGTTTCTCTCTGGATGATGTCGCCATGTCGACCAGGGTCCAGCAGAAGCACCTGCTCAACATCGAAAACAACAATTACCCGGCCCTGCCGGTGGCGGTATACACCAGAGGTTTTGTGATGAACTACGCCAAATTCCTCTCCCTCGATCCGGAGGTTGTGGCGCAAAGCTATCTTGAAAAGTTCAAGAAATGGAGCGAGGAGAACGGCTCATAACTCTCAACTCTTATCTCTCTTTTCCCGTCAATCCCCTTCAAATTCCGTCAGAGAAAAGATCTTGTATCCCTTTTCTTCGAGTTTTTTCTGGCCGCCCACGTCCGGCAGGTTGACGATGAAAGACATTTCAGCCACGGTCCCGCCGAGTTTTTCGATCAGGGCCGCGGCCGCCAATGCGGTGCCGCCGGTGGCAAGAAGATCGTCAACCAGCAGAATGCGGGCGCCTTTCACGAATGCGTCCTTGTGGATCTCGATAATGTCGGTGCCGTATTCGAGGGCATATTCCTGGGATTCGACTTCGGCAGGCAGTTTGCCCTTTTTTCTGATCGGGACAAAGCCCTTACCGAGAGTGTAGGAAAGGGCGCCGCCCATGATGAATCCGCGGGCTTCGATCCCGGCAATAATGTCATACTTGATTTCGGTTGAAAGATATCTCTGGGTCAGGTTGTCGATCACCAGCCTGAAGCCTACCGGATCCTTGATCAGAGTGGTGATATCACGAAACATGATCCCTTTCTTGGGATAGTTCGGAACGGTTCGAATCTTTGATTTGATCGGCATCTTTTTTCTCCTTGAGCTTCACCCTTCGGGTATAAGTTTCGTAAGAGCAGACCAGCTGCTCAACTCAGCTTTATTTCACGCAAACATCGTTATATTTTCTGATCCTGGGGATAACGTCCAGAAAGAGCCTGATTACACTGTCGGCATTGTTTTTCATGGTATCGAGGATCATTTCCCAGGTGACCGGTTCCTCATCCTCGTGCCAGCAGTCATAATCGGTCGACATGGCGGTCGAGGCGTAATGGATCTTCATCTCGCGGGCCAGGTTCACTTCCGGTACGGTACTCATATTGATGACATCCGCGCGCCAGCTCCTGAACATATGGCTCTCGGCTTTTGTCGAAAATCTCGGCCCTTCGATGGTGATTACGGTTTTCCCGGTGTGGTGGGGGATGCCAAGAGATGCGGCCGATTCGGCGAGCAGGGCGCGCAGTTCAGGGCAGAACGGTTCCGCCATCGGGGTATGGACAACCGGACCCCGATCAAAAAAAGTCGTTTCCCGTTTACGGGTGTGGTCGATGAACTGGTCCGGAAAAACCAGATGTCCCGGTGCGATATCCTGACGCAGGGAACCGACTGCGGTTGCGGCAAGGATGTGGGTGCAGCCATATTCCTTCAAGGCAGAGATGTTGGCCCGGAAGTTCACGCCGGACGGGTATATTGAATGGTCCCGGCCGTGCCTGGCGAGAATGGCAACCTCAATATTTTCTATGGTTCCACAGGTCAGCGGAGAGGATGGCGGGCCGTACGGGGTGTCCACACGCACTTCTCTGGTGCCTTTCAGTATATCCGGGTTGTCGAGTCCCGAACCGCCGATAATTCCAATCCTGATCATGTCGGTTGTCCTTTTCTCCTGAATTCGTGACGGCTTCGTGCGATCTTTCGCCTCTCTCGAACGCTCACGGATGCAGATTTCGGTAATGTTTATTCTGACCGGTCAATATAGCATCAAGAATCCCAACGGGCAAATATAGAATGCCTGTTCGCTGTTCATTCCCTGCCAAAATGACAAAACCTTGTGTCATGCTGACACGGAAAATCCAGCGGCGAAAATCTAACTTGCTGATAAATCGTTGTTTGCGTGTTGTGGCACGGTTTTGGCAATATTACCAGGCAAAGGAAAGAGTTCAGAAGTTCAGAGAACTGAATTTTAAATACTGAGGAGAATGATCATGACAACTGCAATCAATAAAACAGCAACCAGGACCACCACCAGAACAAATGAGAATACATTCGGCAAAACCACCATCGCCATGTTCGGTGCATCTTCAATGCTCATCGGTGTCTGGGCGGCTGCCTGTTTTGTCGGCGCCATCGTTTCCGCCGGCCCCATCGGTCTTGTACAGGGATTCATCAGTGCAGTGACCGGGATCTGATGAACAGGCTGATGAGAGAGAGCAAAGAAAAAAAATCATAAGGAGAGAGACCATGAACGCCAATACAAAAACCAGAACGATAGCCAAAGATGTTTCAAGGGATGCAGTCGACACCTTCTCCCGCGCCACCATGATCGCCATGGGCGGAGTTTCAGGACTCGTCGGACTCTGGGCGGTAGCCTGTTTCGCCAACGCCCTGTTGAACGGCCCTGCCGAACTGGTACGCGGGTTTGTTACCGCCCTCACCGGAATATGAGAAGAGATTGAACAGAAGAAGACACAATTATTTGATCTGAATGAAAAGGGGAAAGAAAATGAGCGAGATTAAAGCAAAGACCAACGTCAACGTAAACGCCGGTGCATCAGCCCGCAGTGGTGTGGATTCGGTATCACGGGGCAGCATGATCACCATGGGAGTTGTTTCCTCCCTGGTCGGGATCTGGGCGGTAGCCTGCCTGGTCAGCGCCATGGTCGACGGCGGGCCGATCGAGCTGCTCAAGGGATGGTTCTCGGCGGTTCTCGGTATGTAAGATATCCCGGTATTGTTTTCACTCGCATCCTCTTTTTTGGGGGATTGAAAACATAAAGCTGAGTTGAGCAGCTCGCCTGCTCGTACGAAACTTATACCCGAAGGGTGAAAAGCTGAGTTGAGCAGCTCGCCTGCTCGTACCGATAAGCGAGCTTGCGAGACATCGAGACTTATACCCGCAGGGTGAAAAAAAAAGGGGGATGGGGCAGGCCTTTCGATTCAACTCGGGGGGCCTGTTTTTTTTTGCAATCGCAGTTTTTTTCTGTTATAAAATTCTATCTCTGTATATGTGCAGTACTGGAACAGTTGTTATTGTCGGCCGCACAGTGAAAATATTGTGTGGCCTTTTTTAGTAATGGGTTCTGTCGGGTCAGAGCCTGGTATTTGTTCAACAAGTATTGATAGGAGTTGAAATGTTAGAAGGTAAAGTCAAGTGGTTCAATGAGTCAAAGGGTT
Source organism: Pseudomonadota bacterium (assembly GCA_018823285.1). Taxonomy (NCBI): domain Bacteria; kingdom Pseudomonadati; phylum Pseudomonadota; species Pseudomonadota bacterium. The sequence continues at coordinate 7,419 of JAHJIQ010000029.1, read as the reverse complement.
TTGGTTTCATCGAGCAGGCTCAGGGTAATGATGTGTTCGTTCATTACACTGCAATCAAGACAGAAGGTTTCAAGACTCTGGCTGAAGGAGAAGAAGTCACTTTCGAGATCGTCGATGGTCCTAAAGGCCCGGCTGCTGCCAATGTGCAGAAGAAGAAATAACTGACTTTATCCATACTGATTGCCTGATCAAATGGCCTCCGGGAAACCGGGGGCCATTTTTTTTGCCGATCATTCTCAAATTTCAGCCGGAATCTTTTCGGCTGGTTCACCCTTCGACAGGCTCAGGGTGAGCGGAGTAACGGTTATGCCTGTCATCACAGCTTTGCTGCCTCGCCGTATCCCGATCTACCCGGGTGTGCAGCCTCTCCGTGATCCAACTCATCCAGAGCTTGTCAAATCCCTGCACATCCTGAGCTTGTCAATCCGCTCCCCCTGAGCCCGCCGAAGCCCGCACATCCTGAGCTTGTCGAAGCCCGCTTATCCTGAGCTTGTCGAAGGATCATTCTGAGCCGGTCGAAGGATGGCCCAGCCCATGTCCGAAGGGTGAAAAGCTTACACCGATCACCTCGTGGTTTTTTCCCTGCCCTGTTCGCTATCCGCTGCGGGGAGTGTGTGGCTGGGGAGTCCAATCTCAACCTTGGGGAGTGTGTGGCTGGGGAGTCCAATCTCAACCTTGGCTGTAACTCATTGATAATCTTTTTTTTTTGGGGGGGGTTGACTTTGAATTATCAGGAGGCCGATAATCGAAAGGTGGGATGAAAACAATATCGGAAAAGATGATTGACTCAGGGAGGTGCGATGTGACGGCGGAAGAGTTAAACAAGCAGATCAGAGCGGAAACCAGCAGAGGCGGGAAATATCTCACCTTTACCCTGGGCAATGAAGAATACGGAGTCGGGATTCTGAAGGTCCGGGAAATCATCGGGATCCTCGATATCACCGAGATCCCCCGGATGCCGGATTACGTCAAAGGGGTGATCAACCTGCGGGGAAAGGTGAGCCCGGTGATCGATCTGCGGCTCAAGTTTGCGATGCCCCGGGCCGACTACACTTCACGGACCTGCATTATCCTGATGGAAATCGACAAGGAAGAGACCACCGCCCTGATGGGGATTATTGTTGATTCCGTATCGGAAGTTATGAATGTGAACGCGCATGATATCGAGGATACTCCTGAAGTAAGGGGAGCCAACACCGACTATATCCTGGGGATTGCCAAGAAGGACAAGAAGGTGATCATGCTCCTCGATATCGACAAGGCGTTGAACGATGATGAGATCGTCGCGCTGGAGGCGGTGGCCTGATTCCGGCGGGCTGATGCAACCGGATATTTTCGGAAAACTGTCTTTTTATGGACATGTTCATCAAAGAGAAAAAGGAGAGCCAATGTTAGCAAAATTCAAGATGTCACAGAAAATTCTCGGCGGGTTTATCATGGTCGCGGTCATTCTCGGCCTCGCCATCCTGTATATGGTCTCCGGCATGAAGAGTCTGGCCGCTCTTCAGGATGAAGGCGCCGGACGGGCCGATGACGCGATTGAGATGGGAGAGATCATGGAAAGACTGGCCGGTTCCTACAGCGTGATCGCCGATGCGGTGATCAACCGGAATCTCGAGGCGACCCGCAGGGAGTTCGCCGAGTTGAAGGCGCAGAGCAAAAAAGATATCGCCCGGGTGTTGGAACTGGTTGATACTGATGAGGAGCGGCGGATTGCCAAGGAGTTCGGCGCTGATTACTCCGAGTATCTCGCGATCTTCGAAGATCAAATGTTCCCGGTTCTGGAAAAGGACAAAGGAGTTGCGCCGGGAAGTGAGGAGGGGATCAGTAATCTGAAGAAGATCCGGGAGCTGGACGAAAAGATCGACGTGCAAAGGGGCCAGGTTGACGATGAGCTTGAAAAACTCTTCACGTCACTTCACGAAGAGATGAACGAAGGGGACAAGGAGTATGATGCGGTCAGCACCCGGACCATTCTTGTTGCGACCATAATCGGCATTGTCGGCCTGGTCATCGCCCTGGCCATCGGCTTTCTTCTCACCAGCGCGATCACCAGGCCGATCAACGAGGCGGTCAAGAACATGACCAGCGGCGCGGAGCAGGTTTCCGGCGCCGCCGGTCAGGTGGCCTCCTCCAGCCAGTCGCTGGCCGAGGGCGCTTCGGAGCAGGCCGCCTCCCTTGAGGAAACCTCCGCCTCCATGGAAGAGATGACCTCGATGACCCGGCAGAATGCCGACAACGCGAACCAGGCGGATACCCTGATGCGCGAGGCGCTGAGCGTGATCACTGCTGCGGACAAGGCGATGGACGAGATGAGCCGGTCCATGGAGGAAATCTCCAAGGCCAGTGACGAGACCTCGAAAATCGTCAAAACCATCGACGAGATCTCCTTCCAGACCAACCTTCTTGCCCTGAACGCGGCGGTTGAAGCGGCGCGGGCCGGAGAGGCGGGCGCCGGATTCGCGGTGGTGGCCGACGAGGTGCGGAACCTCGCGATGCGTGCCGCCGAAGCTTCCAAGAATACCGCGGCCCTGATTGAAGGGACGGTTGTTAAAGTCAACTCCGGTAAGGAGATCGTCTCCCGGACCAATGCCGCCTTCAAGGAAGTGGCGGAAAGCAGCTCCAAGGTCGGCAGTCTGGTGGGTGAGATTTCAGCGGCCTCCAAGGAGCAGTCCACCGGTTTTTCCGAGATCGGCAAGGCCATTTCCCAGATGGATGAAGTGACCCAGCGGAACTCGGCTACTGCTGAAGAGTCTGCAGCTGCCGCAGAAGAGTTGAATGCCCAGTCCGAGGTGATGATGGCTTCAATCATGGACCTGCGTTCCCTGGTTGAAGGGGTCGGCAGTGCTCCTCCTGTGCACCGGGCATCAGGCGCAAGTCGTCCGGTAAACCGGCGGACACCGGCTCCGGTTACCCGGCGTCCCGCTCTCGCCGCACCGGCCAAATCAGCGCCGAAGGCGAAAAAACCCGAAGAGGTAATCCCGATGGATGATGAGGAGTTTGAGGATTTTTAACTCCGGATATTGAAAAGAGAGCTTTGCAGAAAGGGCCGTCCATGATCCGGACGGCCCTTTCTTTTAATGACCATGGAACAACTCGTCACCCCGGTGAAAACCGGGGGTCTGGAACTCTTTATGCAGATTCAAACAGTTCAAATCTGCCGGCTTTCTTGTCAAAAGTGATAATCCGTTCGCATCCCTGCGAGATTGCAGAATGGGCAATTAACAGATCAGCAAGATCATGTTTGCTCTTTTGGGAAGTTGAAATGAATTCTTGAATGGTTGTATGGCTTTCAAATTTCAGAACAGGCATCAATATCAATTCGCTCAGGCAATCGAGTATTTTATTTCTTGGGATACTGTAAACGGAATCGAGAACCCAGAGGAGTTCCAGAACAACCAACAGAGGAACAAATAACTGGTTTTTCGCAGATTCCGCCTGCTTGAAAATTGTGTAGACTTTCTTCGTTTGCCGGTCATCATCCCCAACAAGGAACCGGACCAGAATATTGGTGTCGACCCCTTTCATTTATATTTCTCTGCGAGTCGTTTTTTTATCGTGGCATTCATGGTGTCGACTGAGACAGCTTTCCTGCCTGATTTTTGCAACATGCAGAAGACATCGTCTACTTTTCTGGATACCGGCCTGATCAGGGCTTCACCCTCGCTTGTGGCAATGATCTCCAGCTTGTCTCCGGTGTGAAGATTGAGACTTTTTCTTACTTCTTGCGGGATTGTGATTTGTCCTTTTGTTGTTATGGTTGCCAGCGCCATAGTGTTCTCCTTACTTGATTTAATTCCTTACATCAGGGTAAGGCGTAAGGGGGTTGTTGTCAAGATTTCTGATAAAGGATCAATACGGCATGCCGTATTTCTCGATCTTGCGGTACAGGGTGCGCAGGCCGATGCCGAGTTTTTTGGCGGCGGCGGTCTTGTCGCCCCCCGTTTCATCCATCACTTCGGTGATCGCTTTGATCTCCAGCTCCTGGAGAATGCCGCCTTCATTACCATTGCCTGATTCAATCGGTTTATTGGCGAGATATTCGGGAACGCTCTCCAGATCGATGGTCTCGCTCCTGGTCATCACCACGCAGCTTTCGATGCAGTTGATCAGTTCCCTGACATTGCCGGGCCAGTTGTAGGATCTGATCAGCTCCATGACCTCGTCGGTGATCCCGGAAATCGGCTTGCCGTGGAGGTGGGAGAATTTGGCGATAAAGCTCTTGACCAGGGCCGGGATGTCCTCCTTTCTTTTCCGTAAGGGCGGCACCTCGATCTTTACCACCCGCAGCCGGTAGAAGAGGTCGTCGCGAAAGGTTCCCTCGCGGACCAGTTCTTCAAGGTTCTTGTTGGTGGCGGAAATAATCCGGACGTTGACCTTCAGGGTTCTGGTGCCGCCGACCCGTTCGAAGGTCATCTCCTGCAGGAAGCGCAGCAGTTTGACCTGGATCGAGGGCGGCATCTCGCCGATCTCGTCCAGGAACAGGGTCCCCTTGTCGGCCAGCTCGAAACGGCCCTTCTTGGTGGCGACCGCCCCGGTAAAGGCCCCCTTCTCATGGCCGAAGAGTTCCGACTCGAGGACCCCTTCGGCAAAGGCGGAACAGTTGACCTTGATGAAGGGCCCGTGGGCGACCGGGCTGTTGTAATGGATGATATTGGTCACCAGCTCCTTGCCGGTGCCTGACTCCCCTTCAATCAGCACCGTGGCCCTGGTGCCGGCAACCTGCCGGGCGAGGTCGGTGATTTTCACCATGGCCGGGGAGGCGCCGATCAGGTTCAGGTCGGGCATGGATTCCTTCAGCTGCTGCCTGAGCCTGATGTTTTCCTCTTTCAGGTTCTTGTTTTCCAGGGTCTTGTCGATGAGGAGCATCAGCCGGTCTACATTGACCGGTTTGCTCACGTAGTCGTAAGCGCCGAGTTTCATCGCCTGGACTGCGGTTTCGATGGTGCCCTGGCCGGTGATGAAGATGACCGGCGGCGGGTTATCGAGCTGGTTTATTTTCTCCAGCAATTCAATGCCCGACATTCCCGGCATGTCGAGGTCGGAGAGGACGAGATCGATATGCTCGCGGCCGAGAATTTTCAGTGCCTCCGGGCCACTTCCTGCGGTAACGGTAGTAAAGTCATCCTCCAGGGACATGGAGAGGGTCTGCCGGGTGATCGAATCGTCATCCACGATCAGGATCTGAACGTCATTCATGGTCTTCCTGCTGGTTTATAATTTTTCCTGATTCCGTGACGGCTTCGCGCGATCAATCAGCTCAGGTGGTTGTGATTACGCAAGAATTTTTTGCTTAGTTGCGGAGGTGAATACTCACCCGCCGCCCTGCGGGGCGTTCGAGAGCCGCACATCTGCTGCGTTGACAACTCGTTGATATACCATATGTATAATCAACATCGTCGTCGCCTTGCATCTGTACCGCTCTCGAACGCTCACGGATTCAGGTTTTTGCAAAAATTCTGCGCGCTGCACCGGGTTCGGGAAGCACGATTTCAAATTCGGTGCCTTCGCCAACCTTGCTGCGGCAGGTGATTTTGCCCCGGTGGTCTTCAATAATCCGGCGGACGATGGCCAGTCCGAAACCGGTTCCTTTCTCTTTAGTGGTAAAAAACGGCTCAAATATTTTTTTAAGATCCTGCTCCTTGATCCCGATGCCGTCGTCGGCAACTCTGATCACGATTTCGCCGTTTTTGGTTCGCTGCGTTATCAGTTTCAGATGACCGCCATCCGGCATCGCGTGGATCGCGTTCACCGAGAGGTTGAGCAGCGCCTGGGTAATTTTTTTCCGGTCGATCATCGCGTTGAGAGGGCCGTCAACAAGTTCACTGACAATTTCGACCTTTGCTTCCCGGGCTGACTCCCCGACCATCCGGAGCAGTTCGACCACCAGGTCGTTCACGTTGCATTCCATCAGATTCGGCGGCGCGAAGCGGGCGTACTGGACGAATTCATCCAGAATTTCGCTGATCCGTTTGATCTCATTGTCGATGATATCGGTGACTGAAAGCAGACTGTCGCGGGTCTTGTCGTCGTGCCAGTCATACTTGCGGATCTTTCTGGCGAGGAGCTGCTGGTTCAGGTAGAGGGAGTTTAAAGGGGTCTTGATCTCGTGGTTGACCGAACTTGCGATCTGGCCCAGGGTGGCGATCTTCTCCATCCGGACCAGATCCGACTGGGTCCGTTTCAGGTTCTCATTGGCCTCCCGCAATTCGGCGGTTCTCGCCTCGACCTGCCGTTCCAGCTCGTTGGCGAACTCGACTCTTTTCTGCTCATGGTTTTCCAGCTGACTGGTCATCAGGTTGAAAGATTGGTAAAGGGCGCCGATCTCTGTTTGCGAACGGCTGTCGACCCGGACCGAAAGGTCGCCGCTCGCCACATCCTGGGTCGCCCGGGCGAGGTTCATGATCGGGGTGATGGTGTTTCTGGTCAGAATGATGTAGCCGACAATCGACGCGAGGATCCCGATCAGCGAGGAGAGCAGATAAAGCGCGAGAATGGAGCGCATTTTATGGTAGGAATCGTCAACCAGGGTGGTGATGATCGGGGCATGGTAGTCCTTCAGTTCGACGGTTTTGGCCTGCACCCTGCTGCCGAGTTTGCCGAGATCTTTCACGAGTTCCGGGTCGAACATGATGTTGGCCGGGTTTTCCAGCAGAATGGTCACTTTCTCACTGATCTGCTGGAGGATCGGCAGGATGTTGCCGAGCTTTTCCTGCTCATCCCGGTCATGGCCGAGCTCGGCACGGTCGGCAAGAAAGGCGTTCACCTCGCCGATCAGGTCATGGATGATATCGCTGGCATAGTTCAAGTGCTGGCGGTCGGCCTTGATGATTGCCTTGTCGATCGCATAAATAATCTGGGAGACCTTGATATTGACATCATTGGCAGTGAAGACATCTTCGCTCTCCACCTTGATTTCCTTGATATTGTTGACCAGGTTGCCGACCAGGGAGATGCAGACCGCCCCGACGCTCATGATCGCGAAGATGTTCAGGAAGAAGGCGGCAATGATGTAGCGGCTCAGTTTTTTTCGGACTTCAGGCATGTGCGGTTCTATCCTGCGCTGGCAGATTTTTCGTTTCGGGTAATTCGGTTCACTCTATAAGGAAACAGGGAATATGAAAAGGGAAAATCAGGTGAGCCCCGAAGGGGAATTAAGAATTAAGAGTGAAGAATTAAGAATGAAGAATGCAAAATGCAAAATGTAAAATTAATGAGCGGGGGGAGAAGAAATTTCAATGGATGTAATGAGGGTATTTTATAATAATTTCAGACGTTTATAAATAAAATAATGCTTGACATTCCGGCAAGCGTAGCCCACAGTTCTCTTCACTCTTCACTCTTCACTCTTCACTCTTCACTCTTCACTCTTCACTCTTCACTCTTCACTCTTCACTCTTCACTCTTCACTCTTCACTC
>JAHJIQ010000028.1 GCA_018823285.1 Pseudomonadota bacterium | reverse complement strand
GGAATCAGCGGAGCAACTTTCTCCCAAAAGGTATCGGAAACTTCCCAAGATTGAATCTTAGCCATAATCCCTCCAGGTTGTATTTAGCTAACTTGTCGGAATTATAACATATTATTTAGATAACACCCATTTTATTTACGGCTAAGTTCTTAATCTGATCTTCGTTTCCCAGCCCAGTTTCTTTCTGGCAAGAGAAATGTCCGGTTGTCTCTGAGTTGGGTCGTCAGAAGGGAGAGGATTGAATACAATTTCCGATTTCGATCCTGTTAATTCAAGTATTTTTTTTGCCAATTCAAGAATAGTGAGTTCATCGGGGTTGCCGGTGTTGACCGGGCCGATAAAACTGTCTTCGGAGTCCATCAGCCTGACGAACACTTCAATCAAGTCATCCACAAAGCAGAATGAACGGCTCTGGCTGCCGTCACCATAGATCGTAATGGGGGCGTTTTTCAAAGCTTGAACAATGAAATTAGATGCAACTCTGCCGTCATCGGGATGCATCTTAGGGCCGTATGTGTTAAAGATACGAGCTGCCTTGATCCGAAGTTTGTGCTGCCGGTGATAATCGGAAAAAAGCGTTTCGGAACAACGCTTTCCCTCGTCGTAACATGAACGGATCCCGATTGGATTTACATGACCCCGGTAGCTTTCGGGCTGGGGATGAATCGCTGGATCACCGTAAACTTCACTGGTCTCCTGTGATGATCGACTGGAAATACGGGATCGTCTTTTTTAGGCCTTCTTCAAGTGTGATTTTCGGCTCCCACCCGAGTTTTTCTTTTGCCAGGGTGATGTCCGGTTGTCTCTGTTTGGGATCGTCTGCGGGAAGCTTCTTGAAGACAATCTCAGATTTTGAACCTGTGATAGCGATCACCTTTTCAGCCAGCTCAAGAATGGTGAATTCTACCGGATTTCCCGTGTTAACCGGGCCGGTGAAGCTGTCTTCAGAGTTCATTAATCTGACAAAAACCTCGATCAGGTCGTCAACGAAGCAAAACGACCGGCTCTGGTTCCCTTTGCCGTATACTGTAATCGGCTTGTTCTGCAGTGCCTGCATGATGAAGTTTGAAACGACTCGACCGTCATCGGGATGCATTTTGGGTCCGTATGTATTGAATATTCTTGCGACTTTGATCTTCAGTTTGTGCTGACGGTGATAATCAAAGAAGAGTGTTTCTGCGCAACGCTTGCCCTCGTCATAGCATGAGCGTCTCCCTGTTGGATTTACATGTCCCCAGTAATTTTCTGTCTGGGGGTGCACTTGCGGGTCACCGTAAACTTCACTTGTTGAGGCCTGGAATATTTTTGCATTCAGTCGCTTTGCAAGACCGAGCATGTTGATTGCTCCGTGCACACTCGTTTTTGTGGTCTGGACCGGGTCGTGCTGGTAATGGATGGGTGAAGCCGGACATGCCAGATTATATATTTCATCCACCTCAACATACAGCGGGAAAGTCACATCATGGCGGATAAACTCGAAAGCCGGATTGTTGAGGAGGTGATAGATGTTGTCTTTTGTCCCGGTATAACAGTTATCAATACAAATGACTTCATGGCCATCGTTCAGGAGTCTTTCACAAAGATGTGAACCCAAAAAGCCGGCACCTCCGGTGATAAGGATTCGTTTTCTGTAGTATTGTTTCATTGAGAAGGCCTCAGGGTTTGAATTTCTAGGGGTGATGCTGCATGTTGTGAAGCATTTCATAGACGCCGCCTTTTGTCAGCAGCTCATCATGGCTCCCTTCTTCGACAATTCTCCCGTTCTGCATGACAATAATTCGGTCTGAATTCCGAATTGTTGAAAGGCGGTGGGCGATCACCATCGAAGTCCTGTTCTTCATTAAATTTTCCAAAGCTCTCTGGACTTCTCTCTCTGATTCAGTGTCAAGGGCCGAGGTTGCTTCGTCAAGAATAAGGATAGGCGCGTTTTTAAGCAAAGCCCTGGCGATTGAAATCCTCTGGCGTTGGCCACCCGAGAGTTTGGCACCGCCCTCCCCGATCACAGTATCAAAGCCATCAGGGAGATTGTTGATAAAATCAAGAGCGAAAGCAGCTTTCGCTGCATTGATGATATCTTCCTCTGATTTTTCCGGGTCACCGTAGGCGATATTATTGCGAATGGTGTCGTTGAATAAAATCGTCTGCTGGGTGACCATTGCTATCTGGTTGCGCAGAGACTTGATCGTCACGTTCTTGATATCTCGACCATCAAGCAGGACCTGTCCCGCACCGGTTTCATAAAAACGGGGGACGAGATTGACAAGAGTGGTTTTTCCTGCACCACTGGTCCCGACCAAGGCAAGAGCCTCACCTTTCCTGATGGTAAGATTTATATGGTCAAGGACAGTGATTTTGTTGTCATACGTGAAAGTTACATCTTTGAACTCAATACCCTCACTCATCAATGGAATGTTTTCTGCAGAAGGGGAATCAAGTATTCGAGGTTCTGTGTCAAGAACTGTGTACACCCTTGTTGCAGAAGCGAATCCCTGTTGGACTGAACTGTTGACCTTGCTCAGTCCTTTGATTGGCTCATAGATCATGACCAGAGCTGTTAAAAAGGAGAAGAATGTTCCGGGGGTAGAGTGGTCGGCAAGGACTTCGTGGCCTCCATACCAGATAACCCAGGCCACAAATATCCCCCCCACAAGCTCCATGAACGAGTGGGAAAAACTTTTCACTTTTGCTTCGGTGATAAAGATCCCGAAAAGTTTCTCAATGATTCCGAAAAATCTTAAGCTTTCATAACCTTCCATGCAGAAGGCTTTGACTATCCGATTGCCGCCGATGATCTCATGGAGGTTGTTCGAAACCTGTGCCATTGTCTGTTGCGTCTTGGTGCTTAAACTCCGGTGTATTCGGCCAAAATAAACTATCGGCAATATTGACAAGGGCAAAAATATCATTGAAATTGATGCCAGTTTCCAGTCCTGATAGAAAATGACCCCCAGAAGACTGATTACTTGCAGGCAGTCTTTGAGAATGCCAATGAGTGAGTGAGAGACAGCGGTCTGCATCAAGGTTACATCCGAAATTACTCTTGAAATCAGCTCTCCGGTTGGCGTGTTGTGGAAAAATGAAATGTCGAGAGTGAGAAGGTGGTCGTATATCTTTTTTCGCAATTTTAATATTACACTTTGCCCAACCTTCTCCAGTAGCACGTTGTACCCGTAATAAAAGAAACCTTTCGCTAAAAAAATCGCAATCAGGGCAATTGGGAGAATGTTCAGGATCGTGCTGTTCTTTTCAAAGAATATCTTGTCAAGAAGAGGTTTGACCATATAGGCCTGCAATGCGCTCAGGCTTGCGACAAAGGCCATGCAGATCATGGCGATTATCATGGTCGATCGATACGGTTTTACCTCTTGATATACTCTCTTGATTATCTGCTTCTCAGTCATTATTCTCGATCTGGTTTGAAATAGGTAAGGCGCGTGCTGGCTTTGAGGCTTTTAAAATTATAGGTTTGTAGCATCAGGAAAAGATCCCGTAATCTACTACAAATTTTTGAAAATGTGTTAAATATATCGCCAGGATTCAATAGTCAAGTAATGTTTATGATGACTTGTTGATATGTTCAGTTCAGCTGATAATTCATTCCAGGAGATATTTTCTATGATCCCAGTGATTCTGGCTGGTGGATCGGGGACCAGGCTCTGGCCCCTGTCCAGAGGGTTGTATCCGAAGCAGTTTCTGCCTTTGGCCGAAAAACGGACCATGCTGCAGGCAACGGTTGAAAGGGTTGTCAAAGTTGATGGGGCAGAGCCGCCGCTGATTATCTGCAATCACGAGCACCGGTTCCTGGTCGGAGAACAATTGCAGGGCATTCAGGTCGGATCAGGCGGGATCATCCTCGAACCGGTGGGCAGGAATACTGCTCCGGCGGCAGTGCTCGCATCATTACTGGCGGTGGAGGGTGGTGGAGATCCGGTCATTCTGCTGCTCCCGGCCGACCATGTGATCAGGGATGAAATGGCTTTCGCCGAAGCGGTGGCAGCGGGTGAAAAGCTCGCCGCAGCCGGCAGTCTGCTCACCTTCGGGATCGTTCCGGATCTGCCGGAAACCGGCTATGGCTATATCTGTAAAGGAAAACCTCTTGCTGAAGATAGCGCGTTCCAGGTAGACCGTTTTGTCGAGAAGCCGGATCTGGCCACAGCCACTCGCTATCTTGAGTCGGGCCAGTATCTCTGGAACAGTGGGATGTTCATGTTCAAGGCCTCGGTCCTGCTGGCCGAGATTGAAAAATTCGCCCCGGAGATCCTCGACTCCTGCCGCAGGGCTTTTGCCGGGAGGAGCATGGATCTTGACTTTATCCGTCTTGCCCAGGATAAGTTTGAGGCCTGCCCGTCGGATTCTATCGATTATGCGGTTATGGAAAAGACCGACAAGGCTGTGGTCATTCCCCTTGATTGCGGCTGGAGTGATGTCGGTTCGTGGCGCTCCCTGCATGAGGTGAGCCGGAGTGATGCAAACGGCAACGTGATCAATGGTGATGTGCTCGTTAAAGATGTCACAAACTGCTATCTCCGCTCCGAGAGTCGTCTGCTCGCCGCAGTGGGTCTGGACGACCATGTCGTGGTTGAAACGGCCGATGCGGTAGTGGTGGCGCCGAAGGGTCGAAGCCAGGATGTGAAGGCGATTGTCGAGCAGTTGAGCAAAGCGAACCGCTGCGAAGCAAAACTGCACCGACGTGTGTACCGACCCTGGGGATCTTATGAAGGGATTGATGCCGCAGACCGTTTTCAGGTGAAAAGGATTATTGTCAAGCCGGGCGCAAGCCTTTCCCTGCAGATGCATCACCACCGGGCTGAGCATTGGGTGGTGGTAAGAGGTACGGCAAAGGTCACGGTGGGCGAGAAAGTTCTGACCGTCAGCGAAAACCAGTCAACCTACATCCCGGTTGGTGAGAAGCACCGCCTGGAAAATCCCGGGGTGATCCAGCTTGAATTGATCGAAATCCAGACCGGAAGTTATCTGGGCGAGGACGATATCGTCAGGTTTGAAGATGTCTACGGGCGACAGGGCCGATCCGATTGATCTTATTTCTCCATGAGATCGGTGGTCAGGTATCTCTCGCCGGTGTCCGGCAGAATCACCACAATCATTTTGCCTGCGTTTTCAGGCCGCGCACCAAGCTTAAGGGCCGCCCAGGCGGCGGCCCCGGAAGAGATGCCGCAGAGAATGCCGTCTTTTTTCGCCAGTGCGCGCGCCGTTTCAATGGCTTGCTCATTTGTCACCTGGATGACCTCATCGATCATCTCGGTGTTCAGAATTTTCGGGACAAAACCGGCGCCGATGCCCTGTATTTTATGCGGGCCAGGATTCCCCCCGGACAGAACAGGTGAGGCTGCAGGTTCCACCGCAACGGATCTCAGCGAAGGCTTTCGTTTCTTGATTACCTCAGACACCCCGGTAATCGTGCCGCCTGTTCCCACTCCGGCGACAAAGATATCTACACCACCATCGGTGTCGTTCCAGATCTCTTCGGCGGTTGTCCGGCGGTGAATTTCCGGATTGGCCGGGTTTTCGAACTGGTTGGGCATGAAAGAATTGGCCGTTTGCCCGTGGAGTTCGATGGCTTTGTTGATCGCCCCCTTCATTCCTTCCGGTCCCGGAGTGAGAACCAGTTCGGCCCCGAAATGTTTTAACAGCATTCTCCGTTCCATACTCATGGTCTCGGGCATGGTCAGGATCAGCCGGTACTTCCGCGCTGCGCAAATATAGGCCAGGGCGATGCCGGTATTGCCGCTGGTCGGTTCGATGATCACGGTTTCCGGATTGATCAATCCCTCTTTTTCGGCAGCGTCGATCATGGCCACCCCGATCCTGTCTTTCACACAGAACAGCGGGTTTGCGGATTCAAGCTTGGCGTAAATCGTTGCCCCGAGACCGGTTGCGATATTGTTCAGTCTGACCAGGGGGGTCATGCCGATGGCCTTGGAAACGTCCGGGAATATCCTGTTCATCTGGTTCTCCTTGTTCAATTGGGAGGGGCTGAAATCTTAATCCTTACCGTTACCTGAATAGACCAGCTCCGGTTTTTTCAGGATGACCTTGGTGTCCGGCGGCACACTTTCGGTGAGCCAGATATTGCCGCCGATCACCGCCCGGGCGCCGATTACGGTTTCGCCGCCGAGGATCGTGGTATTGGCGTAGATGATGACGTCATCCTCGATGGTCGGGTGTCTCTTGACGTTGCGATAGCGGTTTCCGGCATCCCTCGGCAGGGAAAGGGCTCCCAGGGTGACCCCCTGATACAGTCTGACCCTGTTGCCGATGGTGGTGGTTTCCCCGATCACCACCCCGGTGCCGTGATCGATGAAGAAGCTCTTCCCGATGGTCGCTCCGGGGTGGATGTCGATGCCGGTGAGGCTATGGGCATGCTCGGTCATGATCCGGGGCAGCACCGGGACGTTCAGTTCCCGGAGTTTGTGGGCCAGGCGGTAAATACTGATCGCGAGCAGCCCCGGATAGCTGAAAATCACCTCGTCCGCTCCTTTGGCTGCCGGGTCGCCATCAAGAGCGGCCTGAATATCGGTGGCAAGAATCGCGCTGATTTCAGGCAGGGACTGAATGAATTTGACCGCAATCTCATACCCCTGGACCTTGCAGCGGGTGCAGGTCTGGCGGGCCTGGAAGCATTCGTGCTGGATGGCCTGGATGATCTGGCCGGCCAGATTTTCGAAGAGTTCAGTGGTTTCCTGCCCGAGGCAGTATTCAAGGTTGGCCGGGTTGATCGAAACCGAGGAAAAATAGCCGGGAAACAGGATCCGCCGCGCCTGGTCAATGATCTGGACCACCGTCCGGTGGGTCGGAATGGGAATGGCGCCGAGATGGTCGAAGCAGCCGTGTTTTTTGCAGGAGGCGGCTAGTTCCCTGACCACCGGCGGGATATCGTCATACAGGTGACTGGTGTTTTCGGCGTCATCAATGCATTGATTGTTTTCAATATCTTTGGAAAACATGGGTTTCACCTTGTCCGAGTTGTCTGTCCTGAAGGTCATTTTACAGTAATAATCATCCGGGAAGTTAAAATTAAGGGTCGGGGATTATTTTCTGCTGATCAGGAATATCCCGTAAGTCGCCCGGAGATTCGGCAGAAAGGTGATGATCTTCCCTTTCCGGCCATGGCTTTCGGTGTTGATCGCCGCTTCTTTGATAATCCTGCATCCGGGAGAACGCCTGGCAAATTTCCGGAAATCCTCAATGGTGATCACCCGGATATTCGGGGTGTCGTACCACTCGTAGGGGAGCTGACTGTTCTTGGGCGCGTAGCCGTTGAAGAGCAGCTGCAGGCGGATCGACCAGTGGCTGAAGTTAGGAAAGGAAACGATCACGAACCGGCCGATCCGTAAAAGTTCCCGGATCAGGACATGGGGCTCGAAAACCTGCTGCAGGGTCTGGCTCAGGACCACATAATCAAAATAATCGTCCTGGTAGTCGAGCACCTCCTCGTTGATATCGCCCTGCAGGACCTGCAGTCCCTTGTCGATGGCCCGGGTGGCGAGTTCCTCGGAACCTTCGATTCCGGTGCCGGTGATGTTTTTCGTCTCTTCGAGATATTGGAGCAGCTCCCCCGAGCCGCAGCCGAGATCGAGTACTTTGCTCCCCGGTTCCACCCAGGAGGCGATGATCTGCAGATCGTAGCGCATCTTATTTTCGCTCATGGCGGGCCACCCGTTCAAGAAAGCTGCGGATCAGTCTGGAGAGCCGGTCGTTCGGCAGCAGGAACGCATCGTGCCCGCATTCGGCGGTGATTTCGCAGAAACTCACATCGAGGCCGTTTTTTTTCATTGCTTTGACCATCGCCTTCGACTGATAGGTGGGGTAGAGCCAGTCGGAGGTGAATGAGACCACCAGGAATTTGGCCCGGGCCCGCGAGAAGGCCTCGATTTCAGAACCTCCGCCATGCTGGGCGCTGAGGTCGAAATAATCGGCGGCCTTGGTGATGTAGAGGAAGGAGTTGGCATCAAAGCGCTGGACAAATTTTGCACCCTGATACCGAAGGTAGCTTTCAACCTGAAAATCCACATCGAAGTTAAAGGAAAAGTCGCTGCGGTTCTGCAGCCTTCTGCCGAATTTGTTGCGCATGGCCTCATCGGAAAGATAGGTGACGTGACCGACCATTCTCGCCACCGCCAGGCCGAGATCGGGTTTGGGCCCGTCGTAATAGGCGCCCTTGTTCCAGTTCGGATCGGTCATGATCGCCTGCCTGCCGATCTCGTTGAAGGCGATGGCAAGGGCCGAGTGGCGGGTGGTGGTGGCAAGCGGTACCGCCGAGGCCAGCATCTCCGGATACCTGACACTCCATTCCAGGACCTGCATTCCGCCAATGGAGCCGCCGATCACCGACAGGAGTTTTTCGACCCCCAGGTGGTCGATCAGTCGCTTCTGCGCCTTGACCATATCACCAATGGTGACGACCGGAAACTGCAGTCCATACTGGCAGCCGGTCGAGGGATTGATGGAGGAAGGGCCGCTCGTGCCCATGCAGCCGCCGAGCACATTGGAGCAGATCACGAAGTATTTGTCGGTATCAATCCCCTTGCCCGGTCCGATCATGATATCCCACCAGCCCGGCTTGGGATCCTTTGCGGTGTAACAGCCGGCCATGTGTGAGTCGCCGGACAGGGCGTGGGTTACGAGAATGGCATTATCTTTTTTACGGCTCAGGGTCCCCAAGGTCTCGTAGGCGATGGTCAGCGGGCCGATCGAAGAGCCGCTCTCCAGGGTAAGCCCGTTCTCCCGGCTGCCGAAGGTGAAATACTTCTTTTCGGTCAGTCCCGCCGAAGTACTTCCTGGGTCGTGTTCGATATATTCGCTCATAGGGAAGAAAGTGAGAAGTGAAGGGTGAAGAGTGAAGAGTTGTGGTGATTTACGATCAGATGATATTGTTCTTCAGGCGTCATAGCTTTCTTTGCACGCTTCAGGTTAAAGGATTTCTGCCGAAACCTCATCGTTTTCTGTTCTGATTAGAATACTTCCACAACTTGAAACTTAAAACTTATAACTTAAAACTTTTTTTGTCCGATAACCGGTCCAGGGCCTGGCCCAGGTCGCGGCAGATGTCCTTGACGGATTCGATTCCAACCGAGAGCCTTACAAGATCGGAGGTAATGGACAGCATCCGGCGTGTTTCCTCGGGAAAAGAAAGGTACTGGGAGGAGTATGGATGAATGACCAGGCTTTTGCAATCGCCCAGATTTGCCAGATGGTAAATCAGCTCCAGGTTGTTGATGAATTGGAAACATTGTTCCTGGTCGGCGAGGCCGAAGGACAGGACGCCGCCGAAGCCAAGACCGCCGAACTGACTGACTGCCGTCCTGTGGGAAGGGCTGTCACCGAGCCCCGAGTACTTGATCCACTTTACTTCCGGCCGGCCTTGCAGGAATTCTGCAACCTTCAGGCAGTTTTTCAGATGCCGTTCCATTCTAAGCGCCAGGGTGTCGAGGCCGAGCATGGTCAGGTACGCATGAAGTGGGGCCTGGGTGGTTCCGAAATTGATGTGATGCTCCCGCCATACCTTGTCGAGGTAGGCGAGTGCTCCTTTGCGGTCGATGAATGGTTTCAGGTCGGGGAAACGTTCCCCGGTCCAGTCGAACCTGCCGCTGTCGATCACCACCCCGCCCGAGGCATCGCCATGCCCGCTCAGGTACTTGGTGGTGGAGTGAATGACAATATCTGCGCCAAGCTCAATCGGGCGGCAGAGGTACGGGGTGGCGAGGGTGTTGTCGACCAGCAGCGGCAGGCCGTGCCGATGCGCGATCTCCGCCGCTTTGGCGAGGTCGGGGACGTCCATCTTCGGATTGCCGATGGTCTCAAGGTAGACAAACCTGGTTTTCTCGTTGATGGCCTGTTCGATGGCGGTGAGATCGGTTGATTCGACAAAGCGGGCGGTGATGTCGTACTTCTTGAAAATATTGGCGAACAGAACGTAGGTCGACATAAAAAGAGAGTTGCCGGTGACGAACTCATCTCCTGCGCGGAGCAGTGCCAAACAGGCGTTGGTGATTGCGGCCATTCCCGAGGCCATGACCACTGCGGCCGCCCCGCCTTCCAGGGAGGCAAGCTTTTCCTCCAGAACCCGGTTGGTCGGGTTTGTCAGGCGCATATAGATGTGGTCCCTGGTTTTTCCGCCGAAGGTGTCGCTTAAATTTTCCGCAGTAGGATGGGCGTGGGACGCCGACTGGAAGATCGGCGGCAGAGTGGCGCCCTCCCAATCGGCAGGCTTCTGGCCGGCATGGATCACCCGGGTTGCGAAATCGAGTTCTGGCTTATCTGACATGACTGTTCTCCATAATGATCACAGGGTCTTTTCCGGGACCGAAGTGTCCTGATCTCTGTTGTATAAAAAAAGGGGGGGTTAGAGCAAGTCGGAAAGCACTTCGCAGGATCGGCAGATCTTCATCTTTTCCTGCCAGTTCTTTCGGGACTGACATTCACAGATGGTGCCGTTGATGAACCAGCAGAGTTTGCCGGCCTGGAACTCCCATGCAGGACAATGTTTGCGACGTTGCGGGGGACACTTTTTAATCGTCCAGCAGGGCTTGAGGTTGGATTCGTTTTCCCGGGTTCTGGAGAGCAGGAAAAAAACCTGCCTTTCGACATGGGCCGGAATTTTACGCCACCCCTGTTCGTAGCTGTGGACAGCCTTGATCGAGATGCCCAGCAGTTCCGCCAGTTGTTTCTGCGTTTTGTCCAGAGCTTTGCGAGCTTTTAGGAATTCCTTGCTGTCCACTGATTTCTCCCCGGTCATTTTCTAACATTTACTCGTCACATTTTACAAAAATAACATAAAATACCACGGAGTGGTACAAAAAAATAGCCCGCAGTTGTTGATTCTGTTTTTTTTGGCGGGGGGATGGGATGAAGGCATATAATTCCTGGTTACTTGACAGTATAAGGGGGCCGGCTTACTTTTTTGTTGCGAGTTTTCAGAGGGAGAGGCCGCGAGATACGGTTTATCTGTAAAATATCCCGAAAAAGATACCTTTTGCATGGAGGGAATAAACGTGCAGCTCGACAAATTTACCCATAAATCCCAGGCGGTCATCCAGAACGCCCAGAACCTTGCCTATGAGAAAGGGCACCAGGAGATTCATCCCGAGCATCTTCTGACCAAAATGCTGGTCGAACCCGACGCGATTATCGTGCCCATCCTGCAGAAGATCGGCGTTGATCCGGGAGAAATCATCCGCGGCACTGCGGAATTGCTCGCGAGGCTACCCGCAGTCAGCGGCAGCGGCTTCGGCCAGGTTGTCCTTTCCGGTCAGTCCCAGAAAATCCTTGAGGGCTCTTTCCGGGTTGCCTCATCGATGCAGGATGAGTATGTCAGTCTGGAGCATATATTTCTGGCGATGCTTGAAGCAAAAGATGCCCGGGTTCACGAGCTTTTCAAGCGGCTGGGTCTTGAGCAGAAGACTTTTCTGAAGGCGCTGGCCGAGATCAGGGGCAGTCACCGGATCAGCGACCAGGATCCGGAAGGAAAGATCCAGGCCCTGGAGAAATACGCGAGAAACCTGACCAACGTGGCCCGGCAGGGCAAGCTTGATCCGGTGATCGGCCGGGACGATGAGGTTCGCAGGGTAATTCAGGTTCTGTCCCGCCGGACCAAGAACAACCCGGTCCTGATCGGGGAGCCCGGAGTAGGGAAGACCGCCATTGTGGAAGGTCTCGCCCAGCGGATCGTCAACGGTGATATCCCGGAATCACTCCGGAATAAGCAGGTCTATGCCCTGGACATGGGTTCGCTCATTGCGGGGGCAAAATACCGGGGTGAGTTTGAAGACCGGCTCAAGGCGGTCCTGAAGGAGGTCCAGGCAAGAGAAGGAGAGATCATTCTGTTCATTGATGAGATCCATACTCTGGTCGGCGCCGGTGCGGCCGAGGGGAGCATGGATGCCTCAAATATGTTGAAGCCTGCCCTCGCCCGCGGTGAACTGCACTGTGTCGGCGCGACGACTCTCAATGAGTATCGGAAGTATATAGAAAAAGACTCGGCTCTGGAAAGGCGTTTCCAGCAGGTGCTGGTCCAGGAGCCGACCGTGGAGGATACCATTGCCATTCTGCGGGGGATCAAGGAGAAGTATGAGGTGCATCACGGGGTGCGGATCCAGGATTCGGCCACAGTTGCCGCCGCCACTCTTTCCGATCGGTATATCACCGACCGGTTTCTGCCCGACAAGGCGATCGACCTGATCGATGAAGCGGCCTCCCGGCTCAGGATCGAGATCGACAGCATGCCGACCGAAATCGATGAGATCGATCGCCAGCGGATCAAGCTCGAAATCGAAAGAGCGGCCCTGAAGAAGGAAAAGGACGCCCTTTCCCGGGAGCGGCTGGCCAAGGTTGAAAAAGAGCTCGCCGACATCAATGAGAACCTGAACAGCATGAAAGGTCACTGGCAGCTGGAGAAGGATTCCATCCAGCAGATTCGGGCGATCAAGCAGCAGATCGATGAACTGCGGAGCGAGGAGCAGCTTGCTCTCCGGCGGGGCGATCTCGGCAAGGCCGGGGAGCTTGCTCACAGCCGGATTCCTGCCCTGGAAAGAGACCTGGCCGGCAAGAGCGAACAGCTGGCAGGGATTCAGAAAGACCGGCAGATGCTGAAGGAAGAGGTCAGCGAAGAAGATGTGGCCGGGGTGGTCGCGAAATGGACCGGGATTCCCATGGACAACCTGCTGGCCGGCGAGAAGGAACGGCTGGTCAGCGCCGAGGAACGTCTGGGCAGAAGGGTTGTCGGTCAGCAGGAGGCGATAAAGTCGGTAGCCAATGCGGTCAGAAGGGCCAGGGCGGGCCTCCAGGACCCGGATCGGCCCCTGGGCTCATTTCTCTTTCTTGGTCCGACCGGGGTCGGCAAGACCGAGCTCGCCCGGACTCTTGCGGCCTTTCTCTTTAATTCCGAGAACGCGATGATCCGGCTCGACATGTCGGAATTCATGGAAAAGCATTCCGTTTCCAGGCTGATCGGCGCTCCTCCCGGGTATGTGGGATATGATGAAGGCGGCTATCTTACCGAAGCGGTCCGCCGCCGGCCATACTCGGTGGTGCTGTTCGACGAGATCGAAAAAGCGCACCCCGATGTGTTCAACGCCCTGCTGCAGATTCTTGACGACGGGCGGCTCACCGACGGCCAGGGGCGGACGGTTGATTTCAAGAATACCATCCTGATCATGACCTCGAATCTCGGCAGCCAGATGATCATGGAACTTGGCGAAGAGAGAAGGGGTGAGGCCAGAACGATGGTGGACCAGATTCTCCAGCAACATTTCAAGCCGGAGTTCCTGAACCGGGTGGACGAAACGATCATCTTTCACAGTCTCGGCAAGGAGGAACTGGCCAGGATAGTCGATATCCAGCTTGAGACCCTCAAGAAACGGCTGGCAGGGCAGAAATTTTCCCTGAATCTTACGCCTGCCGCCCGTGACTTCCTGATTGAGGTCGGTTATGATCCCGCCTTCGGGGCTCGACCCCTGAAAAGGGCGATCCAGCGATATCTGCAGGACCATCTCGCCCTGCGGATTCTCGAGGGGCGATTTGCCCCGGGAGATGTGATCACGGTTGACCGGAAGGGTGAAGGCCTGGAGTTCAGTAAAGAGGGTGCATGAGAGTCGGGATGTTTGGATTTAAAAAAAAACAGTCAGCTAACGAATCAACCGGGGAGGTGCTCTCCAGTGAAGAAATTGCGAGGCTTGCCGGGTTACGGGCGGAGAATCTTTTTTCTGCCCATGGTTTAAGCTGTTCCGAAGCCAACCTGCTTGTTCTGAATCACGGGTTCGGTGGAAAATTATCAACTGAAACCGTGATCAATCTCGGGAGCGGATTCGGGGGTGGAGTAGGGGACATGGGTTCCACCTGCGGCGCCCTGTCCGGGGTTGTGCTGGGCATTGGCCTGTATCTCGGACCGGGCTGTGATGGAGGACTCGGCAGGAAGAAATTCCGGGCCCTCATCGGAAAATTCCTTACCGATTTCAAGGAAACCGCCGGCACGGTTCATTGCCGGGAGCTGATTGCGGATTTCAGGAAAAACAGGAAGGAGAGGAGCTCTTTTTGCGGTAATCTTACCGGCAAGTGCGCGGAGCAGGCGGTCAGGCTGCTGCTTCTTCACCGGCCGGAGCTGGCCGCGGCTGCGGATCTGGAATTTCTGCAGGGGAGAGATTCCCGTCTCAAGGCGCTGGTCGGGAGGATATTGCCAGGCCTGGTCGATTGAAGCCTGATCCCCGCTCTTTTCCGAAGAGAGAAGAGAAAGAAGTTGATAAATACGATTATTTAGTTAAATAAAGTAGTTAGCTTCATTGAGAGTGGATTGGGACAATCAGAAGAATCGTCAGGAACCCTGAGATGGTTTGCAGGAGAAGAATTGTATGGCCGACTCAAAGGATACCCAGAAAGTATATGTCAATCAGGAAGGCGTCGCCGTATTGAAATGCCCTTTCTGTGATGCGGTCAAAACGACCACTGTGGAAAAGTTCAAGGGCTCCAGGCATATTCTGAAAGTCAAGTGTACCTGCAAGCAGAACTTCATGGTGGAACTTGAGTTTCGCAAGGCATACCGGAAAGACATCAAACTCGCCGGAGAGTATATTTATCTGGCCAATCCCGGCGTCAGGGGCAGGATGCTGGTCGTCAACATCTCCAAAACCGGAATCGGTTTTCAAACTATGGGGGTCGGTAAAATCCGGGAAGGGCATGAACTCCAGATCGTCTTCAACCTCGACGACAAGCACAACTCACTGATCGACAAAAAGGTTGTGGTCCGGCTGGTCAACAATAATTATATCGGTTGCGAGTTTACCGAAACTTCCGTCCATGACAAGGCCATGGGTTTTTACCTGATGGTGTAGTCTGTTTTCCTAGTAGTCGGCATTGCCCGGGGTTCTTGGAAATGGGATCACGTCCCTGATGTTGGTCATCCCGGTAACAAATTGCACAATTCTCTCAAATCCCGCTCCGAAACCTGCATGGGGGGCGGAACCATATCTCCTCAAATCCAGATACCAGTTGTATGCTGCGGTGTCGATTCCCTGGGCGGTCATTCTTGCCTGCAGCACTTCAAACCGCTCTTCACGCTGGCTGCCGCCGATAATCTCACCGATTTCCGGAAAAAGAATGTCCATGGCGGCAACGGTTCTGCCGTCGTCGTTGACCCGCATGTAAAACGGTTTGATGGCGGCCGGGTAACCGGTGACGATCAGCGGTTTTTTGAAGACCTCTTCGGTCAGAAACCGTTCGTGTTCGGATTGCAGATCATTCCCCCAGCTGACCGGAAAAGTGAATTCGCGGCCGCACTCTTCCAGGATTTTAACGGCCTCGGTGTAGGTGACCCTGGCGAAATCATGGTCCATCACCGAGGCAAGTCGCGCCTCAAGATTGACATCGACAAATCTGGTGAACAGCTCCAGATCCTCGGGGCAGGATGAAGTGATCTCCCTGATCAGGTGCTTGAGGAATTTTTCGGCAAGCTCCATGTCTCCTTCTAGGTCGCAGAAGGCGATCTCCGGTTCGATCATCCAGAACTCGGCGAGATGCCGGCTGGTGTTGGAGTTTTCGGCCCGGAAGGTCGGTCCGAAGGTGTAGACCCGGCCCAGGGCCATGGCGTAGGCTTCCGCTTCCAGCTGGCCGCTGACGGTCAGCCCGGCCTGTCTGCCGAAAAAATCATCTCCGTATGGGGCGGTGGTGTTCGCAGTCCGTCCCGGCTCAAGGGTGGTGACGGTAAACATCTCTCCCGCTCCCTCGCAGTCGCTGGTGGTGATAATCGGGGTGTGGATCTGGAAGAAACCCTGGTCGGCAAAGAAATTATGCACCGCATGGGACAGGCGGCTGCGGATGCGCATTACGGCACCGATGCTGTTGGTCCGTGGACGGAGATGGGCGATTTCTCTTAAAAATTCAAAGGAATGACGTTTTTTCTGCAGGGGGTAAGAGTCGGCGGGCGCCGGGCCGATGATTTCGCAACGGGTCGCGCGCAGTTCCACATCCTGGCCTTTGGCCGGTGATTCGGCAAGAAGCCCCGAGAACATCACGGAACAGCCGGTGGTGATATGTTTGATGGTGTTTCCGTAATCGGCGAGATGCTCCTCGCTTGCAATAATCTGCAGATTTCCGAGGCAGGAGCCGTCATTGACCTCAATGAACGAGAGGCCCCTGGTGTCTCTTCTGGTCCTGACCCAGCCTCTGACCTCCAGAGAGCTGCCTGCCGGTTTGTTTTTGAGTATGTCGCGAATGAGCATTGGTCGATGTCCTGCTGGTATGATAATGAAAACCGCATCAAAAAAATATCTTTCGGTCCGATAATTTATTGTTCCGGAAAATCAATCAAGTTATTCTGTTTTCCGGGAATGGTACCCAATGGAATATATAGTATTATTCAAGAATTCAAAGACAGGAAACAGTACCGAGGAAAAAAATGGTTGATCTCACTCCCTTGCGACCGGAAAAATGTGCCCTGATGGTGGTTGATATCCAGGAGCGTCTGATGCGGGTCATCAACGACAAGGAACGGGTTGCCGTAAACGCTTCCCTGCTGGTCAAGGCGGCCAATGTTCTCGGTATCCCGGTGGTTGCCACAACCCAGTATGCGGCCAGGATCGGGGAACTGGTCCCGGAAGTGACGGCCGATTTCAACAACGTTGTTCCCCTCGACAAGATGGAGTTCAACTGCTTCGCAAACGATTCAATCAGAGCGGCGGTCAAGGGTCTTGGCGGAGAGATCAACACGCTGTTGATCTGCGGTGTCGAGACCCACATCTGTGTTTATCAGACGGTGCAGGGGGCGCTTGCGGATGGCTATAAGGTCTGGGTTCCGGCGGATGCGGTGTCCTCCCGCACCGAAGCAAACCGGCAGACAGGGCTGGCGAGGATAGCCGAGATGGGCGCCACGGTGGCCAATACCGAAATGATTATTTATGAGTTGCTCCATAAGGCCGGGACCCCCCAGTTCAAGGAACTTCTCCCCTTTCTGAAATAAACGGCATTTACTCTCCTGATCGCATGAATCAAGGATTCGGAACCAGTGCACTCCTGCTAGAAATCACTCCTGAAGATTGAAGGAAGAATCCAGGCCTACAACCAGATGACCTTCACAAGGGGATTTGATTCGGCAGCACTTTTCAGTGCGTCTTTCGCCCTGTTTTTTTGTAACGACCTGTCCTGCCTCACCATTCGGAACGGATAAAAAATCAAAAACAGTAAATATCTGGCTGTAATTTCAATTGCAAGTTGTGATAGCATATCATGTATGTGGTGCCGGAGTTGTTACGGAGCCCCGGATGTGAAGGGATTGTTAACGGAAATATTTATGGTCCGGGTTGACGTTGTCATGTTTTTGACACAAGGAGTGAGATGGTGAAGACAGAAGCAAAAGGCAATGGGTCTTTTGAAGAGAAGAGGCGATTCGATCGTCTGGACAAGAGCTTTTCCATGCGCTTCAAGGTGTTGTCGCCTGATCTGCTTCCTGTCGGTGAACTCGACAGGGTGGGCCGAGTTTGTGATATCGGCGCCGGCGGATTGAGGTTTACGACAGTCGGTACCCTCAATAAAAATGAGCAGCTCCTGATTTTATTGGAGTTTTCAGGATGGAAGGTCGATGGAGAAGAATGGATCCCTACGGGAAATCAGGCCGATCACGGAAAGCTGAAGGTTCTGGGCCGGGTCATGTGGTGTGGAGAAGTTGATTCTGCAGATCACGAGCAGGAAGTAGGAATCTGTTTTGTCGGCCGGATTTTCTAGGACCATTTTTTCTAACAGGGTCAGATATCTCGATTGAAAGTATAAAAAAAACAGGAGCAGGCAATGGCATCGAACAAACCGGAAATTAACCTGGAAATCTGCAACGGCACTTTCCGGATCCCGACTGACGAGGCAATTCTCAATATCACCGTTCTCGGCGACGGGGCCGGCAAGGTGACCAGTGTTGTGGAAAAGATCGTCGAGGTGGAACGGGGAATGCCTTTCCCTGAGACCCGGAGTGCGGTTGCCGGCGACGACTACTACAAGAAGATGTCGAACGATATCTATAATGATATCGGAATGTTGGCGAAGAGTTTGAGCAGCACCATGACCGATATCCCTGCCGAAGATCGGAAAGGCAAGAGGGCGGAACTTGACGAGGCGGGTGAAAAGATTGATGCCGCCAAAGCTAAGCTCAAAGAGATCGTCAACATGACCGAGAATGCCACCATGGAAATTCTCGATCAGGTGGAAAAAGTCCAGGATCAGACCATCGGGGTTCGGGAGCTGCTTCACTCCCTGAAAGATCACAAAGCCTTCGCCTCATCTTATAGCGAGGGAGATGAAGAGGCGCTTGTTGAAAATGCTGATCCGATTGGTGACGAGATAGCCGGGATCAGGGAGGAGCTCGAAAGGGCGAAAGTCCTTGCCGAATCAATGGGGGGTGGCGTTCTGAATGGCGCTGCCTCGGAGCCTCCCGCACCACCTGCAGCAGAGAAAAAGACCAGATACCTTTTTAATATCGATGTGATTTTTCAGACCATGTATGAGCTTTGCACCAATGAAACGGTCAAGGAACACATTACTGAAGCCAGGGGAAAGGCGGCCCAGATCATTGGAACCGATGTATTCATCGACCGGATCAGCGACAGGGTCAAGGGGATGGAGCCTGACACCGATAATTTTTTGGTGGTGCCTCTGTCAGACGTTCTGGGGCCGCTTGCGGAAGCATGCAATGATCGAAGTGTCCAGAACCTGATGAAAAATATGGACAAAAATCAGGGCTCGATCTTTCTTGACCAGAGTCTGCCTTTGGAAATGCCTGTCGTGGAAGAAAAAATCGGCTTGGCCAAACCTCAGGAGGATGTTCCGGAAGGGGACGGCATCTCAGCTTCCTCTGTTGTCTCACCACCAGGGGCCGAAGAGATCGCCGGGATTATCAACTCGGTGATCCCCAAGATTGACGCGCTTGCTGAAACAGCAAGGCGTGAATTCAAGGTGACGAACGGCTCCGGCAGTGTCATGACCCTTGAGGACCAGCAGGAAATATTCAGGCAGATAGAAGATGCCTTCAACCTGGTGAGCGGGATCACGGTGGACTCCTCCAAGATTACCGAGGTGTTGAGTTTCCAGGACCTTTCCGGGCAGCAGATCATGAAGATCATCAAGCTGTTGACCGATTTCCAGATCCAGCTGCTCGGGATTGTGGTCTCCTTCGGATCACAGTTGAAGCGCAAGGAGGAAAAACCGGCCATTTCCATTGAGGAGAGCAAGGCTCTTGCTCAGGAGGATGTTGACAAGTATCTGGAGAAGGTCGCCGCCAAAGATGGCGAGGAGGAGGATGGAGGCGGGATGCTCGATCAAGCCGCAGTGAATGAGATTCTGGAGGAGATGGGGTTTTAAAGCTTAAGTTGAGCAGCTTGCCTGCTCGTACCGATAAGCGAGCTTGCGAGACATCGAGACTTATGCCCGCAGGGTGAAAGCTGCAATCTTTCGTTTGCAGTGAGGCAAAAAAAAAGGCTGGTCGAAAGACCAGCCTTTTGTTATTTCTGGAGGCGGCGATCGGAGTCGAACCGATGAATAAAGGTTTTGCAGACCTCTGCCTTAGCCACTTGGCTACGCCGCCGTAATGATGAATGCGGCCCAATTCTAAACATAGATTGTTCTTTTTGACAAGAAGAAATATCAAGGTCTTTAGCGTATGGATTCACTCGCAGCTCTTGCCACGGAAAACAACACCCTCCTTGCCGAACTTGAAGAAAGACTCGACTATGTTTTCAGAAATCGACAGGTCCTGCAACTGGCTCTGGTCCACCGGTCGTTTTCCTTTGAAATGGCCGGCATGGAGGGAAATGACAACGAGAGGCTGGAATTCCTGGGTGATGCGGTGCTCGACCTGGCGATCAGCCAGATCCTCTACCGAGCCTATCCCGTGATGCGGGAAGGCGAGATGACCAGGTTGCGGGCCATGCTGGTCAAAGAGAGTCATCTTGCCGAATTGGCAGAAAGTCTCGACCTTGGGAGGTATCTCTTTCTCGGCAAGGGTGAGGACGCCTCTGCTGGCCGGACGAAACCCTCCATTCTCTCCAGCACCTACGAGGCAGTCATCGGTGCCATTTTCGATGACGGCGGCTTTGCGGATGTGTCGATCATCATTGAGCAGCATTTTTCAGGCAGAGTTGAAACCCAGAAAAAAGGAATGGGTTTGGCCGATGCCAAGAGCCGTCTCCAGGAGCTTACCCAGGAGCGGTATGGTGAAGCGCCGGAATATGTTCTGGAAAAGGAGGATGGACCTGACCATTGCAAGATGTTTACGATCTCGGTCAGGTTTCGCGGTGTGCTTCTTGCCACCGGCAAGGCCCGGAGCAAGAAGGAAGCTGAGCAGCAATCCGCCGCCGAGGCGATCCTGAAAATTGACGAGATCCCGATTCCGGAAACCTGATCAGAGATTCTTCCGATGCGCCCCCCTCTTATCATTCCCTTTTTCATAGCCCATCAGGGCTGTCCGCATCGCTGTGTATTCTGCAACCAGCGAAAGATTGCCGGCGCCGGTGACGTGGCTGTTTCCGGCAGTGCGGTTGCGACTGAAATCAAAAGGCGATTGCAGCAGCCAAGGCATCCCGGGCGGGGCAAGGTAGTGGTAGCGTTCTACGGCGGCAGTTTTACCGGTTTGACGGAAAAGCGGCAGCGCGAGCTTCTTGATGCGGTAAGTCCCTTTCTTGAAAACGGTGAGGTTTCCGGGATCAGGTTGTCGACCCGGCCTGATGCCATGGATTCCTGCATCGCGGCATTTCTTAAAGCGCGCGGGGTCTGCACTGTTGAGCTTGGTGTCCAGTCGATGGATGACCGGGTTCTGGCGGAATCGGGGCGGGGGCATACCGGAGCCGATTCTGAAAAGGCGATCCGTTGTGTCCGCGAGGCCGGTCTTGAGGTCGGGGTCCAACTCATGGCCGGGCTTCCCGGCCAGACCACCTCCGGCGCTCTGCGCAGTGCGGAACGGATCTCCTTTCTGGCTCCTGATCTGGTGCGAATCTACCCGGCGGTAGTATTAAAAGACAGCGAGCTTGCGGAGCGATACCGGTCCGCTGCCTACCGCCCGCTCTCACTGGCAAGGGCGGTTATTCTATGTGGGCGGATGCAGGAGATATTCCGGCACCGGGGGGTCAGGGTGGTCAGGACCGGATTGCAGGCTACGGACACCCTGGCTGGTGAGATTCTGGCAGGCCCCTATCATCCTGCCTTTGGTGAACTGGTGCAATCAAGAAACCTTTATCGCCGAGTGGTGAAACTGCTGCAGGACCCTTTACGGCCGACGACCGGGAAAATGATTGTTGCCGAGGCGGATCAGTCCGTGTTTCGGGGGGAGGGGAACAGCAATCTGAAACGACTTGCCGACAAGGGGCTTCTGGACGGGGTCGAACCGGTTTTTGAGAAAAATGCGATTCGTGGCGAAGTCACTTTTGTCGGCGGGTGAATTACAGACAGGCGTGTGTGCCGGTGTCTGTTCTGAGGTAGTTTTGGTTCCCTAAAGGTGGTGGGGCTGATCAGCCGAGAGCCACATCGAGAATCATCATCACCGAGAAACCAGTCATGGTTGCCATGGTCACCAGATCGATATGGGCATAATCTCGTTGTGACTCAGGGATCAGCTCCTCAACGACGACAAAAATCATTGCCCCGGCGGCAAAGCAGAGGGCGTAGGGGAGAATGTTCTGCATCCGGAGAACAAACAGCGCGCCGAGGACCCCGGCAATCGGTTCTACGATCCCGGAAGCCTGTCCCATGAGAAAGCTTTTCCATTTGCTCAGACCTTCTCTTCGCAGGGGAAGCGAAACCGCCGTGCCTTCGGGAAAATTCTGGATGCCGATGCCGATTGCCAGAGCGATCGCCCCGCCGATGGTTGCGGAGGGAAGGTCGGCCGCAACCGCACCGAAAGCCACCCCGACCGCCAGGCCCTCGGGGATATTGTGCAGGGTGATGGCGAGCACCAGCAGGGTGCTGCGCTGCCAGGAGGTTTTTATCCCCTCTTTTTTATCGATGCTCAGACCCGGATGAAGGTGGGGAAGTAAGGTGTCGGTAAGGCGCATGAAAATGCCGCCCCCCATAAAGCCGATGACTGCGGTCAGCCACGGGATGTGCCCCAGATGCTCCGCCATCTGGATACCCGGAGCGAGGAGAGACCAGAAGCTTGCGGCAATCATGACCCCTGCCGCAAAGCCAAGCATGGCGTCCATGAGTTTTTTGTTTAACGCCCGGGTGAAAAAAACAAGTGCGGCGCCGGCGGCGGTGACCCCCCAGGTGAACAGGGTGGCCAGGAAAGCCTGGGTGACGGGATTGAGTTGGAGAATAAAATCAATCATCATTGTTCCTGTTGGTAAGGATCCGGCCGGGGGTCACGGCAAATGTTTAAAAGATGCACATACCTGTTTTTTTGCTGGAAGAAAAAGGTGCTGGTTCATTCATGATCTTACCACTGTTGCCGAAGAAGAACGTTCCTGGTGAGAAGAGCCCGCGTGAGAGTCCGGCCGGGATGGCCGGAGGGAGACCTGTTAAAATAATTTGATGAAAACGGCGTGAAGGTCTTTGAGGGTGTCGAGGCCTTCTTCGATCTTTTTCTGTTCACCGTTTTCGGCAGCTTTTCTGGTGCGGTAACAGGTCAGGATAAAGGTTTCAAGATCCTCTCCCTTGACACCGTGTGATTCGAGCTGCTTGTCAAATGATTCGATGAATTCGCTCACCTCAACCATCTCGGCGGCGACATTTTTGTAGTCGTTTTTCTCGGCGGCTTCGACTGCCTCATCGAGGTATTTTCCCGTGATTCCGAGAAAAAACGGGGTCTTGAACGCATAGTAGTCGGTCAGGATGAAATATGCTTTCTGGGCATCGATATAGCCTTCTTCGGCAAGTTCGTAATGCCGGCCTTCGATACTCTCTTTCAGGTTCATAAATTTCATTCTGAACGTATTCAGATCTTTACGGTCGGTGTTCTGGCGCAGGTTGGGGAGAATCACCCCGATCAGCGAATTGGCCTTGTTGAGATGTTCAAGGGCTTCGTTCCAGTTTTTCGCCTCAAAGGACTCTTCCAGATCACTGAAATGGGTGGCGATTTCGGTGAGTTCGGGCGGTGGGGCCGGCCGGTCGGTGTTATTTGCGCAAAGGCCGTAAGTCGGGAAGAGAAAAAGCAACATCGCAAAAATGTGGATGAATTTCATGGCTCCCCCGTGAGCAAGTATGTTCGTGAAAACATGAAGATTTTTTAATATATATTTTTATCCGGCCTAATGCAATCAGTTCTTGATGATCGGGTTGACCCTCTGCGGATCATCCGTGATTGACGGCTTTGACGAAAATCCGCAATGGGGCGGGGTAGCCTTCAATGGTCTGAGACGGGTTCTGCGGGTCGATAAAATCGTTGTAGGATTCAAAGGTCATCCAGTCGGTGCGGCGTTGTTCGGAGCTGTTCATGGGATGAGTATAGAATATCTCCACGTCGGAATATCCGGCGCGGCTCAGCCAGTTGGCAAGGCAAGTGGCGGTGGGGACAAAATAGATGCCGGGAACTTTGGCGTAGGTGGTTTCCGGGAACAGGGCAACGGGGTCATCGCCTGGGATCCCCTGCGATTCGACGATCAGGGCGCCGCCGGGCCGGAGCGCCTTTCTGGTTTCCTTCAACACCTCCACCGGCGAGATCCGGTGATAGAGAATGCCCATCATGAAAACCACGTCGAAGCAGTTGTCGAAGAGGCCGATCTCTTCCACCCCGAACATTTCACTGTAGAGATTCCCCTGTCGGGCCAGGCTGTTCAGGGTGCGGAAGGAAAAATGATGCTGCAGATGGGGTTCAAAGCCGAGAACCAGTCGGGGCTCATGGGCGGCCATCCGGAACATGTAATAACCGTTGTTGCAGCCGATATCGGCGATGATTTTCCCGGAAAGGTCGGGCAGGACCTGTTCGACTCTCTGCCACTTTCGCCCGCTTCGCCACTCGGCGTCGATCTGGGTGCCGAACACCTCAAACGGGCCCTTGCGCCAGGGCATGAAAGCGCGCATGGCCTGATAGACCTTTTCCCGGTCCTCTTGGTCAAGCTCTTCTTCTTTGCCTATGATCACTGTATCCCGGGTGAGGTCGAGGTGTTCGGCCCTGATGTGTTGGATCGATTCGAACGGGCGCCGGTAACGGGTGATTCCCTTCTTGGCGGAGGCGGTGATTGTGTCGTAGTCGGCGAGAAGTTTCCTGATCTCGGGGAGATGACTGGTGGTAAGGGCGGCAAGATAATCGCGCATGACTAGGGGCTCAGCTGGACTTAATGGCGATCATGGAGGAAAAGTTAAACCACTGGAAAAAGGTTTCGACGGTTTTAAAGCCGGCCCGGGAGAGCAGCTCGCGGTTCTCTTCAATGGAAAACGGGATCAGGACATTTTCCAGGGCCTCTCTTTTTCTGGCGATCTCTGTTTCCGAGTAACCGTTCCGGCGCTTGAAATCAAGATAGAAGTCGATATAGGCCCGGTTCAGTTCAGGACTCGCGGAAATAATTTTTTCACTTAAAATGAGGATTCCGCCGGGCCGGAGTGAGGCGTAAAGCTTTTTCACAAACCGGTCACGCAGAACCGGTCGGATGAACTGGAGGGTATAGTTCAGGATAATGGCGCCGCCATCGGCAATCTCAAGGTCGATGATATCCCCTTTCCGGAAGGTAAGGCGATTCTCCAGAGAAAACATCTCGGCCTTGTGGAGGGCCTTGCTGATCATGGCTTCCGAACTGTCGATGCCGATGAAGCGAAGGTCGGGAACAACGCAGTTTCGGGCAAGTTCCGCCAGGGTATTGCCGGTTGAAGAACCAAGGTCGTAAACCGTATCACCCGGGGCAAGTTCCCGGTTTAAGAGGCTCGTGATCATGGTGATTACCGTCTGGTAGCAGGGGACGGAGCGGGTAAGCATGTCGTCGAAGACATCGGCGACCTTGTCGTCGAACCGGAAGTCGCGATCCACCCCGTTATGCTGATAGATGTCATCTTTCATTTCAGGGGAGGGGGATGCGTTGGTCCTCGGGGAGATCGCGATTCCCCTTGTAGAGGGTGATGATCCGGCCCACCAGCTGGACCAGCGCCGCCCCTGTTTTATCGGCCAGCATCACGGCGGCCTCTTTACGGTCGTGGGGAAAGTTCTCCTGAACCTTGACCTTGATCAGCTCATGGGCGGCAAGCACCGCAAGGACCGATTTGACGACCTGATCGGTCAGCCCTTCACGGCCGAGCATGGCCTTCACGGTCAGATGGTGGCTGAGGCCGCGAAGAACCTTTTTCTGCCGGGAATTGAGGGGGGACTGTTTGATCATCTTTTTTGCCATTTTTGGATCCATTGCCGGTAACATCCGGCTCTTGAGATTTCAGACCAGGTTTGAAAAAATTTCATACCCGCCGACCCAGGTGCCGATGAAGCTGCCGAAACCGGGGAGGAGAAAGGCGAGGAAGACCCGCAGCAGCCGGTTTTTCCACCAGCCGGTAAAGGATGCCATATCCTGCATGGCCGTTTCAAATTCGCCGACCAGCGGCGGCTGGAATACAACCTGCAGGAAGGCGGTAACGTACCCTGCGCCGATGACCGGGGTCAGACTGGTGATCGGCGCGGCAACGAAGGCGCCGATGATGGTGAAGGGGTGGGCGAGAGCGATCGCTGCGCCTGCGGCCGAAGGAATACCGTTGGCCAGAATCCAGTAGAGGATGTTTGCGCCGGCAACACTGCCGCCCTTGCGCATGCCGATGGCGATTATAGAACCGATGATCGCCGCCGGAATCGACCAGCCGATGATTTTCCAGACCGGTGAAACCGGCGGGATCGAGTTGATCTCCTCCAGTTGTCCTGCGCGGTCTTCGGCAAGGCATTGTTTGATTCCCGCCACATGTCCGGCGCCGACCACGGCAACAAGGTGTTTGCCCGGACTGGCCTTGATCTTTTCGGCCAGAAAGGTGTCGCGTTCGTCGATCAGGACCCTTTTCAGCTCGGGCAGCGCCTCGCCCAGTTCCTGCATCAGCTCGGTGATCACATCGGAGCTGCGGAGTTCGGCGAGCTTCTCTTCACTGAGCTCCTGGGAGTTGTCGAACAGGCTTGCGACCAGACTTGCCAGCAGGTAGCTCTTTTTAAAAAGCGAGGTGGAGGCCCAGGCCCGACGCATGGTGATTCGGACATCGCGGTCGCAGAGATGGACCGGGATATTGAGTTCTTCGGCACAGCGGGACGCTTCCAGAAGTTCGGTGCCGGGGGTCACTCCGAGCTGGTCGCCGAGCTTTTTCTGGTAGGCGGCCAGGACCAGATTTGCCAGCAGGGTACTCAGCTGCTTGCGGTAGATGATCTCTTTCAGGTTCAGGTTGACCCAGCTCTTCCGCTTGGAGAGGGACTCGAATCTTTTTTCGTCAAGCTCGACGCAGACCGAGTCGGGGCGCTCCTCGGCGATGACTTTTCGGACCAGATCGGCGGAATTTTTTGAAACATGGGCGGTACCGATCAGGACGATCTTTCGACCGTCGTGTTCAAGGCGGTGGATATCGCTGGATTCCCGGGGGTGAATGATCTCTTTATCGTCTGGCATGTTATGAGGGTTGTTTAAGTTTGTTTGGAAGGGTTCTATATAAATGTTTACGTGTGATTGGTAAACAGCAAAATCAAAGAGATAGTGGTGGGTGAGCATTTTTTTGCCGTGCAGGAGCCTGAAATATCCGGAATGTAAAGTTGTCACATACTCTGTGGTTGCCTGCCTGAGTTGGATGGATGTATACTGAAAATAAAGTAAACAGTTAATTAGTTAAAAGATTGTGTTTATACCACATTGTAATACATGCGGGAATGTATTAATGTACATGGGTGTTCATACTGATCTAATTCGCCGGTCTCGTAAAAAGCCGCGAGGCGGCCGGACAGCGCCGTTTCCTCATTGATTCAGCGGTGGCAATCCGGACTGATCAGACTTTTTACGAGTCCATCAAATTTCGCTTTACCGAAAGGTAACGGAGGTGCAACGATGCTGAGGATCTTTTCCCTTTTTGCCCTGATCACCATGGTGTTTTCTTGTCTGCCTGGAAACACCATGGCAACCCCGAAAGAGCGGTACGATGAGGTGACCCAGACCTGCAGGTTTCTTGATTTTTACAACAGCGGCTGGGTGAGTGAAGGAAGCAAAATATTTACTCAGTCATGCAAGAACTGCCATTTTCAGGGAAACGACAAGGGAGCGCCGTTTCTGTACAGTGAATCAAAAACCATGAAAGGCTGGAACCGGGTCTTTGCCACCCGTTATCCGGCCTGTGCCGCGAGCGGCGCCTGGGATGGAATCAGCAAGGAAGATCTGATCAAGGTCAACGACTATCTCTTCAGGAATGCCGCCAACACCTATGATGCCAACGACGCTGATGATTGCGGGTGATAATATCTTACGCCCCCGGTCGGGGGCTTCGGATATTTTTAGAGAAGCATCGACTTCATCCCGGGGTTTCCGGCACATCGAAATATGGCCGAATACCCCGCTTCCTTTTTCCGCTTCGGTAAAGATCTGTGAGAGTATTGTCGAGCAGGTGTTTTATTCCGCTGAAGATTGATTATTCCGTGTTGGATATTGGCCATTCATTTTTCTTCCGCAGATTACACTCTCTGGTATTCCCAGCCCACCGGGCGGCCTTTACGGTACGGCATATAGCCATGAAAGATCCGGGGGTCATGGTCGAAGACCAGAGGCAGAAAAAAACGGTCGCCTTCCCACATCGGCAGATTTTTTAGGTCGGAAATATTGTGCCAGCCGAGAGTTCCCTCCTCGTTGCTGCTGCGCGGACAGCCGCTGAAGCTGTCGATCCTGAATATAAACCCCAGCCAGTCTTCTCCGGACGGCCCGAAACCTGTCCAGTTTATGGTGCCGCGAAGGGTGGTTTCCAGGCATTCGATCCCGGCTTCCTCCCTGATCTCTCTTTTCATACAGCTCATGATATCTTCACCCGGCATCATCTTGCCGCCCAGACCGTTGTACTTGTTGAAGTGATCATCACCGGCGCGGGCGTTCCGGTGGACAAGCAGGGTCTGCCGACGGTCGGGGGAGAGGATATAACCTAGGGATCCGATGATCGGTTGATAACTCATGGTTTTCCTTGCAATGAAGAAAAGTAAAAAAAAAAATCACGTCCTGTTGCTGCACTTCCTGCTTTATTGACACTGCTGGCGCCGCGCGGTACAATGGTCATTCTGCCGAAGGGGAAAGCATCCGCAGCGCATGGCAGGTTCCTGTCTACTATTACAGAGCTCTCAATGGTTCGAAAAGAAAAAAATATTCTGGTCGTCGATGACTCCGAGTCGATCCGTGGTCTGCTGGGTTCAATCCTGCACGGTGAGGGATATCAGAATATCAATTTCGCCGGATCGGCCGAAGAGGCTTTCAAGTTACTGGGTCTTGATTCCTCCGACCACAAATACCTCGATGTGGACATCATCCTGCTCGATATCGTCATGCCAGGCATGAGCGGGATCGAGGCGCTGAGGAAAATAAAGAGTATCGATTTTTTCGCGGATGTTCCGGTGGTGATGGTCACCAAGGTTTCCGAAATGAAAGTGCTTGAAGAGGCCTTTTCCGCCGGGGCCATGGATTATATCGTCAAACCGGCAGCCGAAACCGAATTCCTCTCCAGAGTCCGTTCCTTCCTGAAACTGAAGCATGAGATGGATGAGCGCAAGGCCCGGGAAAAGGAACTGCTTGAGGTGACCGATCAGCTCACCAGGGCCAACAATACTTTAAAGAGACTTTCCTATATCGACGGCCTGACCGGGGTCGGGAACCGCCGGTATTTCGATGAGCTGTTCGGCAAGGAATGGGGCAGGGCCCGGCGTGAATCGTGCCACATGGGACTGATCCTTCTGGATGTGGATTTCTTCAAGGTTTTTAACGATCAATACGGGCATCAGACCGGCGACGAATGTTTGAAGAAGGTGGCCCGGAAAATATCTTCCCAGCTGAAAAGACCGGTCGATTTTGTTGCCCGTTACGGAGGCGAAGAATTTGCGGTGGTTCTTCCTCAGACCGATCAGGCGGGGGTTCTTTTCGTGGCCGAGGCCATCCGGAAAGGGATCGCCGCAATTGATTTTCGGGATGAGCATGCAGAGAAAATCAAAGGGATTACGGTCAGTATGGGGGCGGGTTCGATCGTGCCCGGGAAGGGTCAGAGTGGTGATGATTTTCTGCAGGCTGTCGACAGCGCCCTCTACCAGGCGAAGAAGAACGGTCGTGACCGGGTTGAAATAATGACGGGGTTTGCCTCGCCGGAAAACGCAGAATGAAAATGAGACACGAAGTCTCCGCATGATTTCCTCGTCAGCACGGGGCTTTCAACCTCGATAAAAGACGCCCTGATTTGGATCACCTCATGGTTAAACCACCAACGTCTCTTCAGCTGGAGAGTTGATTCGTTCCCCATTTTTCCGCCGTCGTTCATTTTCTTCTTGCAGTTTGCACTTCCGATCCTGCTATAATCTTTTTTGTAACCAGGCTGAATTGTCACGGAGAGATTGAACGATCAGCGGTATCCACCAGGAGGAGCGGACCATGGGCAAAAAAGCAGCAGAGAATGAGAAAGTGGCCGGCAAGGGTCTTGAGGGGAAATATCTGACCTTTGATATCGGTTCGGAAGTTTATGGCATCAGTATCCTCAAGGTCAAGGAGATTATCGGCATCGGAAATCTCGAAATCCATGCGGTGCCGAATATTCCCGAGTATGCCAAGGGCGTGATCAATCTTCGTGACAAGGTGATCCCGATTATTTCCCTGCGGTTGCGGTTCGGGATGGAAGAAATCGAATATTCCGCCAGGACCTGCGTGGTGGTCGTTGAGATAGAACGGGGCAAGGGGCACCTGCAGATGGGGGTGGTTGTTGATTCTGTTTCCGAGGTCCTGAACGTCTCGGCACATGAGATAGAGGCCCCGCCACAATTCGGGACTTCGCTTGATACGGCTTTTATTCTCGGGATGGCCAAAGTCAAGGGGGATGTCAATATCCTGCTCGATATCGACAATGTCCTGACCAGGGAAGAGGTTGAGATCCTGGGTGATGCGGCCTGACGAAGGAACCTGAATGAGCACTCTGTTCTTTACGTCAAGGGCGTTATGATTTAGTATTGGTTATTATGTTTTCACGGATTCATCAATGGCTTTGCCGTACGGCTGCGCTCTCTTTTGTCGCAGCCGTTCTTGCGTCTTCTCTACTGCCCTCCATCTGCAGGGCGTCTGTGGACATCTTTCCCCTGTTCCCTGAAATAGCGCCCAATGTGGAGTTCTGGAAGAATATCTATTCCCGGTATGATCTTTCCCAGGGGGTCATCCATGACAAGAATGATCCGGGGATTGTGTATGAGGTTGTTTCTCTCGATCACCCCGACAGCTACAAGGCGCGCAAGAAGAACAACAGCAAGGTCGACCGGATCAGGAAAAACCTGCGCCAAATTCTCCTGAAGCTGGCCAGGGGCGGCACCCCCGCGACCTCCGAAGAGCGGAGGGTGCGGGATCTCTTCGGCGACAATGCAACCCGGGAGAGGTTTCGGGATGCTGCCGATGCGATCAGGGTCCAGCTGGGTCAGAAAGACCGGTTCCGGAACGGGGTGATCCGATCGGGGGCTTTTCTCAAGAGGATCAAGAAGATCTTCAGGGAGGAGGGCGTTCCCTCTGATCTGGCCTATCTCGCCCATGTGGAATCATCATACAACGTCAATGCCTACAGCAAATTCGGGGCAGCCGGGATCTGGCAGTTCACCCGCTCCACCGGAAAACTGTATATGAAGATTGATTACACCATCGATGAACGGCGGGATCCGATCATCGCCTCCCGGGCGGCAGCCCGTTTCCTGAAGGACAATTATCGTAAACTCGGCAGCTGGCCTCTGGCCATTACCGCATACAATCACGGCGTCGGCGGGATGACCAGGGCCCAGAAAAAGCATGGCGGCTATGAGGATGTTTTTCGTGATTTTGACGGCCGCGGCTTTGGTTTTGCGTCAAAGAATTTCTATTCCGAATTTCTGGCGGCCCGTGAAGTTGCCCGGGATTACCGGAAGTATTTCGGGGATCTTCCCCTCGACTCTCCCTGGCCGACGAGAGAGGTGAAAATGGATGGTTACGCCGATCCTGCGGCCCTCGCCGAGCATCTTGGGGTTGAACTGGGTTTGCTCCGGAAATATAATCCGGCTCTCCGGTCTCCGGTTTTTGAAGGGCAGAAATATATCCCCCGGGGATACTCTCTGCGCCTGCCGTCCGACTCGGCAGACCTGGTCCGGCTGGCTGCTGATCTGCCTGAAGATGTTTTCAGTGGAACCCAGAAGCGGAGCCTGTTCTACGAGGTCAGGCGCGGAGATACCGCAAGTTCGATTGCCAGGATGCATGGGGTGAGCCTGCAGGAACTGGTTCTTGCCAACCAGCTCAATCGAAGCGCAACCATTTATGCCGGGCAGAACCTGAGACTGCCGACTCTCGGCACCGAGATGGTCGTTTTGAGTAAATCCTACAAAACACTGGTTGCTGCCGAGAGTGGCGAGCCGTCGGCGGAGGTGACGGAAGTCGCGATGGTGGCCTTGCCGCCGGCGGAAGAAATAACTGTTCCGGATCAGGTCGAAGCTGAACCCGACCGACCGATCATCACCGCCGCCATGGAGGATATGGAGGAAGTTGCCCGGGGGCCTGAACTTGCCGGCAATCCGCCGCAGTCCGAGGAACTGGTCAGGGAAGGGGAAGGGGTTGCGCGGGACAACAGTGCCGGCGGACAGGATCTCATTTTCGGGATCCAGGAGTTTCTCTTCGCCGGCAACGGCAATTCCATCCAGCCGCCGCTTCTGGCCGAAGAAAACGGGACTCCGGAAGTTGCGGTGCAGGATGAGGATGGCGCTCTTTTCCTGATCGACATCAATCCCCAGGTGGTGACCGGACAGCTCCAGATCACCAGGGTGTATTCGAATAAGGGCGGGCTGTTCGGGGTGATCAAGGTCGAGGCCGAGGAAACACTCGGCCATTATGCGGACTGGCTCGGCATTCCCACCTGGAGGATCCGGAAGGAAAACCGTCTCCGCTACGGCAAGGCGATCATGGTCGGGCAGGAGATCAGGATCCCGTTGCGCAAAGGCGGGCAGGGCCTGTTCGAGGAGAAACGCTACGAATACCACAAGGAGCTGGT
>JAHJIQ010000027.1 GCA_018823285.1 Pseudomonadota bacterium | reverse complement strand
GCGGCGGCCCACGCGTTTGCCCATATTATCTACAAGGCGCTCTTATGGATGTCGGCCGGTTCGGTTCTCTACATGACCGGCAAGAGCAAATGCACCGATCTGGGCGGTCTCTATAAAACCATGCCGTTCACTCTGATCTTCGGCACCATCGGCGCCCTGGCCATCTCCTCTTTTCCCGGGACCAGCGGCTTTACCACCAAGACCCTGATCATTGAAGGGTCGATCCACGAACACCTCTTCTGGGCCTGGCTGGTGCTTGAGATCGCCTCGGCGGGTGTCTTTCTCCATGCCGGGATCAAGTTCCCCTACTTTGTCTTCTTTGCCAAAGACAAGGGGTTACGACCTGGAGAAACCAACCGCTCGATGCTCTTCGCCATGGGCTTTCTCGCCTTTATCTGCATCTTTCTCGGCGTCTATCCGGAACCTCTTTACAATATCCTGCCCTATGAGATGGAAGCATATCACGCCTACACCCCGGCCCACGTCATCACTCAGCTGCAGCTTCTGATGTTCTCGGCCCTGGTCTTCTTCCTCTTCCTGCCGCTCCTGAAACGGACGGAAACCATCGCCCTCGATACCGACTGGTTCTACCGCAAGGGCGGCAGATTGTTCTATGTCCTGATGGACAGGGTCGGTAACGGGATCAACGAGGCGGGGGAGCGGATCCTGATTCAAGGATTTGTCCCCGCCCTTGCCCGGTTCACCCGCAACGGTCCGGCCCATCTGGCAAACCTGGTGATGACCCCGGTCTGGCTTCTCACCCTTGACCCGGCGGAACGGGAGCGGGAAAAGACCCTCCTCTACAAAAACTTCGCCTCCGGGACCATGGGCCTTGCAGTGATGACCATTTTCGTCGCCCTCTTTTTCGGACTGCTGTTTTTTTTCAGCCTTTGATTTGACCACAGAGGACACAGAGAGCACAGAGGTAACGGATACAAGAATTCTCTGTGTCCTCTGTGCCCTCTGTGGTGAGAAAAGTCTTTTCACCCTTCGGGTACTCACTTCAGTACCCCCTTTAGGGGTATAAGTTTCGTACGAGCAGACGAGCTGCTCAACTTAAGCTTGATTACGAGACCATCACATCAAATATGGATCTGGAAAAAATCGTTCAGCATAACTGCAATATCTCCGACGCGAGGGACAGCGGGATATATTCACTCTGTACGATGATCCTGAAGCTCAGGAATCTTTATAAGTGGGAAAAGGGGCTTGAGCCCTGGGACGAACCTGAACCGGCTGAGATCCTCGACTGGATTGAAGGGCGGGAAAACTACTGGGACTCGATCGTCGATGAAGAGTATGGCGTGATCACCATCAACGGCAATCGTTTCGATCCGTTTGACCTTGCCGCCGTCAACGAGAAAATAAAAGAAGACAATCTTGTGTACGGAGCGGGTTACGGGCGTTCGTTAAAATCGGTTTTTTTCCTGGCCGAACTTCTGGAAGAGAGCACAGCTGATGGCTGCCCGGTGCTGATCCTCGGCCGGGAGCTGGCCCGGGAAATGGCGAGCCCCTTTGCGATGCTGCAGGATGGCGCCATTATCATCCGGCGCGAATCCCTGCGCTTCTTTTTCTGGGACCAGGTCCAGGAGATCCGCTCGACCAGCCGGCCTGCCCTCAAACACGCACTGGAACTCCATGGCTGCTGGAAAGATGACCGGCCGGACCGCCAACTGTTCAGAAAGAACCTCGACCGGATCGTCGATCGGGAGATCCCCTCTTTTATTCATCATGAAACCGGGGAATACCACGAAAAGGGGCTCGACAGCACAACCCTGAAAACAATCGTTGCGACATTTCCGGCCTCCGCCATTGAACTCGTCGCCCGGGGCATCAAGGACATCCTGGCCGACACCAATGACAAAGGGATGCTCGGGTATATTATCAAAAACCGCGTTGAAACGTCCCTCGCCTTTTACGTGGGTTTTCTTGATGGCCTGCGCAAACTCCTTACCCCGGAGATCAGCGCGGCCTTCCCGGAGTTCCTCAAAACCCGAGACTGGAGCACCATCGAAAACGCCCGTCAGCTCTGCCGGGAGCGCAATCTGCAAAGGGGTGCGGTGTTGCAGGAAGCGTGTGCGAAATTAAAGAAAGATTCGGCAGAATCAGTGAAATGCTTTATTGAGAAGAAATTACTTAAACCACTGAATTTATAATCTCATAACATACTGTAATTACTATATTATATGTTTGTGATCACCCCCGTCTTTCCGGCATGTTTTCATGCCGGAAAGACAAACCCATCAGCTATTGTTACTCACTTCATTCACATAAAATAAGGAACCACTATGGACTGGCTACTTGACCCGCAGGCCTGGGTCGCCCTCCTGACCCTGACCCTGCTTGAAATCGTGCTCGGCATCGACAACATCATCTTTATTTCCATCCTGGCCGGCAGACTGCCGGAAGCGGAGCGGCAAAAGGGGAGAACGCTGGGACTTGCCCTGGCGATGATCACCAGGATTCTGCTCCTGCTCTCTCTCACCTGGGTCATGGGCTTGACCACCCCCCTGTTTGAAATATTCAGCCGGGAAATATCGGGCCGCAATCTGATCCTGCTCGCCGGCGGGCTCTTCCTGCTCGGCAAAAGCACCCATGAGATCCATAACAGCCTGGAAATACCGGCAGAGACAGGTCAGGAAGAAAGCAAAGCGATCAGTTTTGCCGGGGTGCTTCTCCAGGTGGCGGTGATTGATCTGGTTTTCTCCCTGGACTCGGTCATCACCGCCGTCGGCCTGGCGAACCGGGTCGAAGTCATGATCACCGCAATCGTGGTCGCCGTCGGGGTCATGATGGTGGCCGCCAAGGCGATCGGGGACTTTGTCGACAGCCATCCGACCTTCAAGATCCTCGCCTTGAGTTTCCTGCTCTTGGTCGGCTTTTCCCTGGTCGGCGAAGGCTTCGGGCTCCACATCCCCAAAGGGTATGTCTATTTTGCCATGGCCTTTTCCGCCGGGGTCGAGGTGCTCAACATGAAAGTCCGCACCCGGCCTTCCACCCGGGTGAAACTCCACCGGGCAACCGACGAAATCTGAAGGTGACAAGCCATGAAAAGATGCACCTGGGTGACCGACGACCCCCTCTATATCGACTATCACGACCGGGAATGGGGAGTACCGGTCCATAACGACCGGAAGCTTTTTGAAATGCTCTTGCTCGAAGGGGCGCAGGCCGGATTGAGCTGGCTCACGGTTCTGAAAAGACGGGAAAATTACCGGATCGCCTACGACGATTTCGATCCGGTGAAAATTGCCGCCTGGGACAACGGAAAAATCGCAGCCCTGCTCGAAAATCCCGGGAT
This sequence comes from Pseudomonadota bacterium, assembly GCA_018823285.1. NCBI lineage: Bacteria > Pseudomonadati > Pseudomonadota > Pseudomonadota bacterium. The sequence continues at coordinate 54,124 of JAHJIQ010000027.1, read as the reverse complement.
CATCCGAAACCGGCTGAAGGTGGCCTCGGCAGTCATCAATGCCCGGGCCTGTCTGAAGGTCAGCGAGGAATTCGGCAGTTTCGACGCCTTTCTCTGGTCCTTTGTCAATGGCAGACCGATCCGCAATTCATGGCGGGAGATGGGGCAGATCCCGCCGACCACTCCGGAATCGGACCGGATGAGTAAAGAGCTGAAACGGAGGGGATTCAAATTTGTCGGCTCAACCATCTGCTACGCCTTCATGCAGGCGGTGGGGATGGTGAACGATCATCTGGTGGATTGCTTCAGATATGAAAAATGTAAGGATTGAGATCGCGCCCGACCTCTAGTGTCACCTCGTTTCCGCTTTGCCCGCTCACCGTTTTTCAGGGCAAGCGGCTGCCAGGGCAGAAACCGCTTGGGCATTCGGGGTCGATGACCTGGCCCTTCTGCAGTCCGTCCCACAGGGCGGCCTGCCGGAAGGACTCTTTCTCCAGCCCCACCCGGATTTCCCGGTTTGCCGTTTTCCCGGTCACATCCACCGCAGTCAGTCGGATGATCGGCTCCGGATAATCGGTCGTGTAAAATGAAGAGGGCATGGTGAAAGAGACCCTCGATCCCTCATCGTTCAGCCGGTTGAAATACACCGGGACTCCCGCCACCTGCCGCCATTCGAAGATCAAACTCTCCCGCTTGTCGTCCCGGCTTTTGCTGGCATCGATCACCACCGTCTCCCCGATCCGGTAACGCTCCTTGTCAAGGGCGACCACGATCAGGTCCGGCGGCGGATTACCCGAGGCAACCTGCATCTCCATCTTTCTCTGCTTGGAGGAAACCCCTCTTTTTTTGAACCGGAATTTGAGCTCTTCAAGACCGGCACTGAACGGGTCCGGTTCATAACGATGACGATAGCGATCGAGTCTGGTCAGCTTTCCTTTAAGTCCATCGGCAGATACTTCCACCGTCACATCCTTCATCTGGTCGTCATTTTCTTCGCCCCAGACCGTGCGCCAGTCGATAATGACCGGCTCGGTGCTCAACGCGGCAATTTCCTGATCCCGCGCCTTGAGAACGGGATGTTTCGGTTCGATCACCACCGGCCCGGCCAGCCGGGCGGCAATATCCGGACCGCTGATGGCGACCGCCGCCGGAGCGCTCGCCTGGCTGCCGTCACTGACCCGGTATTCAAACCGGTCCCGGCCGGTAAATTTATTGTCCGCCTGATAGACAAGCTGCGGCGGCTCACCGCTCAAGGTGCCATACTCCGGCGGCGAAACAATCTCATAAACGAGCTTTGCCCCCTCCGGATCACTGGCTTCAAGCCTGATCTCCACCTGTGCGGCATCCGCGGCAATGGAGGCTTCGCCGTTTTTCGCTTCCGGCGGGCGATTGATCATGGCCTGCTGCCCATCATAACCGCTGCCTGTAACACCTTCCTGGTCCGGCAGGAGAATTGCCGGCTCGCCACCCCGATGACCGATCGAATTCATGATCAGCCCCACGCCGCCGATCACCAACAGGAGGAGAAAAACCCCGATCGCCGCCTTTTTGATGTTGATCTTCGCCAGTATCGCCGGAATGAAAGATCCGGCGGCGGGCTTCTTCTCTGAAACCGTCGGCGTGCTTAATACGGTGGCATCTTCAGAAATATCGCGGGGTGGTGGCTGTTTAGGTGATGGCTGCTTAGGTGGCGCCGCCACCGGTTCCTCGGCAAAAAGATCATCCAGCGGGGTGTCATCCACCGCCTGCAGGGCCTCATCTTCCTCAAGGGAGTCCAGGATCTCGTCTCCGAAATCAAATTCATCATCCAGCTCCGAACCATCGAACTCCTCATCTCCGGTATCAACCCCGAGCACTTCTTCAAAATCAACGGCTTCCGGTGTAAAGGGCCCTGCAGCTGCTCCGCTGGAAATTTCCGCAAAAGGATCCTCGCCCTTTTCTCCAGCCGGTTCAGCGCTGGCTGCCCCGGGAACGCTGTTGCCAAGAAGGGCATCAATGTCCGACTGATCAAGACCTGCATCCGGATCACCACCACCTTGAACCGGATCTGCTGCACTCGGCGCTGCCGCACTGTCAAAACTGTCGCCGAGCAGGGCGTCAATGCTTGCCTGGTCCAGCTCTTCCTCTTCTACAATCCCGCCACTGGACACCGGAGGGTTTTCCTGCCCGGTCCCGTGTTCGCCGGACTCAAAACTGTCGAACAGTTCATCAAAATCCGCCTGCCCGTTGTCGGCTGTATCAATTTCGTCATTCGACTCATTGAAATCATTCAGCCAGTCGTCGTTTTCCGGTATTTTTTTTTCTTCGTCTGCCATAAAATCTCTCCAGCGGTAATGCGCTCAGCCGCTGATGAAGGTGTGCAAGGCCCGGTAAAGCAGTTCGGACATTTCAACGTTGATCACGTAAGATCTTCTTTCCCCGCGGACATTGACGGCGTCAATGTGGATGCGCAGGTATCCGTCCAGCTCCTGGAGGATCCCGCCGATCTTCTGGCGCTGACCCACTCCTTCCATGACCAGCTTTGATAACGAATCATTGCTGACCCTGGCGGCCATCTGGTCGGCAATGGTGATTCCGAGCGCGGTTACCCTGCGCCCGGGCAGCTCACCGACAACCTCCAGGGGGAGAACATCGACCGTTCCGGGGGAGAAAAAATTATAGAAATGGTCCATCGCATTGCCACACACCGCTTCCACCAGCTCGGGGAGGGAGGCGTAATTCCCGGACAGCGCTCCCGTTTCGCCGGCTGCGCTTCCAGTGTCCGTCACCACAGACTTTTCGGTCGGGACATTCGGTTCCCCCTTGTCCATGGAGGCAATGCTGCTCCCGGCAAAAAACCCGCATCCAAGAACTGCCGCCAGACCCGGAATGAACAGCCATCTCATTGCTTCTGCTCTCATTTTCTCCCTCCGCTCAATGGCTCACCCCTCTGACCGCGATCTTGAAAGGCTCCTCGGTCCGCCTGAACATCCCGACCAGTTCGCGGTTCATCGGCAGAACATGCCGCCATGAGGTCTTGATCAGGCCGGTGTTCAGATCGACCATCCGCCCCTGAACAATGAGGGTTTTGACCGTATTGCTGAAGGTGGAGACCACCACGTAGTCGATTTCCGGAGAGACATAGGCCAGTTCGCCGATATTTCTCGACATGATGAATTCACCGGTCCGGGGCAGAATATTGATCTCTCTACCCAGCCGCAGCTCGGTCACCTTCAGGCCCCGGTCGGCCAGATCGGTCAAGAGATATTCCCCAATGATCCGGCCGAATTCCGTCTCCCGTTTGAAGTCGGCAAGCGGGACCGCACCCACCACCGCCACTCTCGCGGTATTCAGTTTTTCGCCATCTTCCTTCAGCTGGTAATACACCTTGCCGGCAATCTCTTTGGAGATCTCGGCAAGCAGCGCTTCGGTCCCATAGGCCGTGGATGTATCCGGCATATAGCGGTAATACCGGTAGTCCACAGGCGCCCGCCGACCGCTGATCCGCCGGCGGTCTTCCCGGCTGATCTCATCCTGGAGCTCCCGGACCACCTGGTTGGCATTCCGCTCTTCCTGGATCGTGGTGATGGTTTTCTTGACCACTCCGGGCACATCAACCTTGTCCACCGCTTCCTGAACAATGGCGGGGACATTCACCTCATCCACCACCGTTTTTGCGATTCTTTTGGCCCGGGCCTGCTCTCTGGCCTCGATCTTTGCCGCGCATGAACTGGTGAAAAGCATCACCAGCACAAGACCAGCCGCCTGATACACCTGGTATTTTCTCATCCCGATCTCCCGTGTTCTCACATTTCCAGTTTCTTCAGATACACAACCCCTGGTTTTCCCTTGGCCAGTGAAGCGCGATCAGACAACATTGCCGTGGTCAGCCGGTTACCCCGGAAAACCACGGTGGCGCTGGCAAGCAGCACCGCGTTGCGGTTATCGACGATCCGGGCGTTGATCATGACATCACCATCGGCTTCAGTATAGGTTCCGGTCAGCATGGCATCAGCGGCAATGGCGCTCCCTGTTTCAGCAGGATCTCTGGACAGGCCGTATTCACCCCGTCTTTCCTGCATCAGGATGCTGGCGGTTTTTCTGATCTCAACCACCCGGTAATAACGTCTCTGCATTTCTCCCATCAGTTGTTCGGAAAGGTATCTGCCGAAGGAAGAGGTCCGGGAAAGCTTTTTCAAATCGACAAAGCTTAAGACGATCACCCCGCCGCCCAGATCACCGAACTCCGGATCCGGCTCATCGAGGCTTGCCACAAGGTCTTCGGCCAGCATGCTGATCGCCTCCTGCAACTCTCTTCCAGGCACCACTTCGGGAAGCTCAGTCACCGGGTTTTTCTGCACATCTTTCGCCTGATCTACTCCCATCACTCCATCTACCGGCCAGAAAGCCCGGGCGGAAATCGGGATGAAAATTGCTGAGAGAATCCCAAGGGTGATCATCATGAAAAAAACCCGCATTCGTCCTTGAACTTGCATAAGCCGCCACTCTCCTTTATTTATATCTCTGCGGAAGGGCGAAAATCATGGTCGCACCTCCATCCGCCGGATAACCGGTTTTCTACTCAGTCATCGGAAAGAACGCGGCGGTTCTTTAATAAAATCGTCGAGCCACGAAGATTTGTCGGTCTCGTAAATGCCACGAGACGGACGGCCAGTGCTGTCTAACTTATTGATTTATCGTTGACCGATTTGGACGTATACGACTTTTTACGAATGCATCAAGATTTCGGAGCAAAACAAATCCATGACCGACGACCGGGAATCACTGCTGGCCGATGAGCTGCTGATCGTCAGGCACTCGGGTGAAATCCCTGAAGTCGCCCTGCACGGCGCCATCTACTTCCTGACCGAAGATCCGGATGGACCAGGTCTTGTCCTTGAAGAAAAGGAGCTTCGGAAGTTGAAGAAAATGGTTGTTGACCGCTATCGGGAGATCATCCACCGCGACCTCAACCCCGACAACCGCGACAAGAGCCTTTACCGGGGGATTGCAAGATGTATCGCCAACTGGCGGAGGCTGGAAAAATTCTGCGGTGCGGAAAGTTTTGATCTGACGTCGATTCACACAGAGGTCAGGGAAGCGCTGCTTTCTTTCCTGCAAACCGAAGCCTGTGATGTGGAAACAAAACAATGCTGTTCTTCGGTCAACTGTAGCAGCGGGGAACTTGAATGTTTTCTGGAAACCCTGGCGCTTGACGGAGAGTCGCTGCCCGATGGGTGGCAGAAACTCTGTAGCGAGGAGACCGGTTGAGCCGTTTGAACCGTTTGAACTGTTCTTCTACTGGATTTTCTCTTTGGCCTTCCGGTAGTTTTCGTGAAACTCTTTATTGTTCGGCCATTTAGTGATTGCCTTGTTGAAAAAAAAGATGGCCGATTTGTAATCGCCTTTCTTGAAATATTCCGACCCGGCCAGATTGAATTTCTGCGCCTCCCGCTGCCTTTCCTTTAAGGCTTCATCCTCCTCGGAATACGGGGTTGAGGTGACCGGCTGCCCCTTTTTATACACTACCATGAACCTTTGTTTGTCTTTGGAAATAAAAACCCCCTCGCCGTCGGGAACCCCGTCGGCGAACCTGCCGGAAAAGGAAGATCCGTCAGCCCACTGATAAACGCCGGTGCCGTTCAGGCAGTTGCCCTCCCGGCAATAACCACCCCAGGCGGTTGATGCGGACAAAAGAATAATCAGGACCAAGAAGAGAGTCTTTTTCATCACTTTTCCCCTCCAATGATGCAACAGAAAGAGAAGCTTCGAACCATTTAACAACTGTTACCGCCCATAAACCTTCCGTGAAAAAATCCTCAATTGTGTTGTTATTCTCAGAATACCAAAAACCGGAAGTCCAGGACAAAAAAACTTCGGCTTATTCCCTGATTCTTTCGATCAGAGAAGTGGTAGAAAAATTATCTACCAGCGGAATGCTTAAAACCTTGCCGCCGGCGGCAACAACCTCCGCCGCACCGACGATCTGCGAAACCGGCCAGTCACCCCCCTTGACCAGAACATCGGGCATCAGTTCCATAATCAGTTTCAGGGGGGTGTCTTCGGCAAAGAGCACCACATGATCGACACATCCCAGGGCGGCAAGCACCCTGGCACGGGATTGTTCATCGTTGTACGGTCGTTCCGGGCTCTTGTTCAGCATCCGCACCGATGCATCATTGTTCAGCCCGACCACCAGACAATCCCCCAGCCGCCGCGCCTCTTCGAGATAGGTCACATGGCCCCGGTGCAGAATGTCAAAGCAGCCGTTGGTAAACACCACCCGCCGGCCCATCGCCTTGTAGCGGGTGATGACGGGCTTAAGCTCCGCCAGGGTGGTTATCTTGCCGCCATCATGAAACCGGTAGGGGGCGGGGGCGACCGAAGTAAACAGCCGCCGGCTGCGGGAAAGGAGCGCGGGATCAAGATCAACCAGAATCGTTGCCGGATCGATTCCGGCTTCGGCGAGGACGGTGCCGTCGGGCGCGACGATCATGGAATGGCCCCCGAACTCGGTGTTGTCGGTGGTGCCGCATCGGTTGCAGCCGATCACAAACACCTGGTTCTCAATCGCTCTCGCCCGGAGCAGGGTCCGCCAGTGCTCCCGGCGGGCCGCCGGCCACTGGCCGCTGACCACCAATAGACCCGCCCCTTCCGCCGTCTGGCTGCGGGCCAGATCGGGAAAGCGAAGATCAAAACAGACCAGGCCACCCAGCACCCCCAGCGTGGTTGAAACAGCCCGAGGCTCATCTCCCGGAGTGAAATAGTCCGCTTCACCCATGGGTGCGAAAAGCTGCTGTTTACGCATTTTGCCGAGGACTCCTGCCGGACCGACAATGTACAGGGTGTTGTGAATTGCCGGGCCACCCGGGGTCTCTGCCGATTCAGGAATGGAGCCGACCAGATACAGATCTTGCTCCGCCGCCAGTTCCTGCATGATTTCAAGGATCCGGCCGTTCTCTGCGGCATGACCGGCAAGCCCGGGATAATCAAAACCGGCAGCCCAGAGCTCCGGCAGGACCACCACGGCCGGCTCATCGCCTTTCAGCCCGGCAAGCGCGGCCCGGACCCGGGCAAGATTGTGCCCGGAATCACCCAGCCGCACGTCAAACTGGATAAATCCACCCCTGCATTTTTGCAACAGCTCTTCCTTCAAAATCACACCTGTGGCTGACCGCCGGTTAACTGATGATCCCCGTTCCTGAAACAGGACACCGTTTTATATAAACCCATTCCCGAACGCGAAGCAAAAACAATCTGTACCCGGGCCACTTCATAATTTGCACTGAATTTGTATCCACTTCTCTGAACAACAAAAAGCCGACTCATCATAATGTGTCGGCTTTTAAACATCGCACGAGAATAGTCTCCGGTAAAAACAGGTATCTCTATTCTATTCTGATCCACAAATACCCATCGTTGCTCCTGGTGAAATTATGCTATTCCTGAACGACAAGACCATTAAGAACAGATAACCCACGTCGGGTAAAAACCCTCACCGGACCTGCTGTTTTCAAACCTCCGATGGTAAAACCGGTTGCATCTGAGAGCCTTACACAAACAAGATTTTGCGTTGCCCCATCGAGGGACCGGTTCTCAGTGTCACCGCCAAGCCCTCTCCCCGAAATATTACCATCAATTGAACGCATTTCGATTTCCCCGGCAAGATTACGCGCTTCCATGTTGCCGTCGATCCCCCGGCCTTCGCTGTCGCCTCCCAGATTCCGACCGGTCATATCACCACCCACGCCTCGATTTTCCGTATCGCCGCCAAGACCACGCCGCTCTATATCACCATCGACATTCCGCTGCTGAGTATCTCCACCGATGACGCGTCCTTCCGCTCCCCCCCCCAGACTGCGCACTTCAATGTTTCCCCCAAGCGCCCGCTCCTCGGTATAACCCCCGTATAGATGCGGATCAACACACTCCGGCACAGGCACATAGGCGTAGCTGCCGACAAAAACAACCGGGGCTTTAAATCTTTCATATATTTCTGCAAGCTCCGTCTCTTTCGTAACCACAGCCACCGGAACCAGTCTCCCGGTAAGCTGCACCTCGTTGGCCGGGATCATTGCACAACCTATACATAAATGTAAGCAAAACGCTCTGATGATTAAAGAGTTTATCTGACAACATTTCATTATTCCCATCCCCGCCAACTGGCTAATAACTTAATTCCACAACAGGCATGGTTACCGTTTTCCTTTCATCACTTTTTGCCTTGGTCATGACAACGGTTCTGGTCGAAGATCCACCATTGCCGTTGCGGTAGTCAGCATAGGGAACGCCATCAATACTGAGAATAAAATCTCCAACCGCAAGCCCGTTATCCGCTGCGGGAGAACCTGGATACACACCTTCTATCCGTCCTGTTTTTTTGTTAAAGTGAAACCCCGTTCCCTGAAAGCTGATTTTTTTCGTAAAAGGCATGTCTGAAAGCCACAGAATCCAGGAATGGGTTTTACTGTCGACCGGATTCGACCCGGTATACCAATTGGTCCTGAAATTAATCGGCTCATAGACAACGCTTATCTTGCCGCCGAGGGCAGCCTTTATATAGCTGTCAGGTATCTGGATCTGATACGATCTCGACGCCGGGCCGGTAGCATTCACATGGGCTTTTCCGAGAAACAATACTCCAAAGAGTTTCTGTTCAACTCCAGGGACGGTGACCATTACTTTCCGGGCACCTCTGGAGACGGCCGTATCAAAATAATCTATGGTCTTTTTGGCGCCGTTGTTTGCCCAATCATTACCACTGCAGAAGTCACAGTAGAGAACACCCCGGCCGTCCTTCTGCGCCCACCACATGCTGGTGCTTTGAAAGGGTGGTGTAAATACCTCGCCGGAGACAAGCCTGAATCCACCCATCACATCTTCAATGACGACTCCCGGGGTTACTATTTTCCCATATTCAATATCTCGAACATAATCTTTGGGCAACTGAACAACAGCACAGCCACCGGCAAAAAAAAGGAAAAAGACAAAACAGACAAAAACCCCAAAAACCTTTCTTGAAGCGACCGATGAATTCATTAAAACCTCCCAAATATTTAAGTTGCGTTTTTGACTATTTTTATTGCCTGGAAAAGAAGCCCTTTTTATCGATATACATCAAAAAAATGATTATGCCGACTAACACAGGTAATTCCCGCGAAAAGTTTTTCCACATTTGCCCGGGAAGTTCAATCTTTTCGTAACCTTGTTTCTGTGGTATTAAATCCACCGGCGTTTGGCACGTATTTGCAGGAAAGAAAAAAGACCCTGCGAGGTCCGTTTTCTGCAAGACAATGTCTCCGGTTTTCAGGAACTGTAAAAACCGACCTGTCATTGTACTTATTTACCGGATATCCTTTCCACCTTCCTCGAGGGTCATGAAACCGAACAAACTCGCCAAGAAGTTGCGCAAGCAAAGACAGAAGACGGCTTTCATGCCGGTGAACACCCTGTCTTTTCAGCTTTACAGCGCCGGGAAAACGGCGGAAGCGGCAAACGCCTCTTTGCGGGAACTGCAGGCGGACCCCAAAAATCCGACCGCCCTGTTCGTCCGGGGTCAATTGCTGAGAGACCAGGGGCAGGACCAGGAGGCCATCGAGCTGTTCAGCCGGGCGCTCGCTGCAAAACCGAATTTCGCCGAGGCCCTTTTTGCCCTGGGATGCACTTACACCCGGATGGGTCGGAACCGGGAAGCGATTCCCTGCTTCAAAAAAATTGTTACCCTCGGCATTGAGAGCCCGCTCCTTTTCAATGTCATGGGCAATGCCCATAAAGATTGCGGCGAGATCGACACGGCCATCAACTGCTACAAAAAAGGACTGCACCTTGACCCTGATTTCTATCAGGCGCATTTCAATCTCGGCAATGCCTTTCATGCAGACGGGAAGATCCAGGAATCAATCGCCTGCTTCAAAAAAGCCCTTTCGATCAACAACGAGTACTATCTGGCATTGGACAATCTGGGAACCATCTATGACGACCTCGGCAATTATGAGGAGGCGGTCAGCTGTTACAATCGCTCCATCAGAATCAACAGCGCCAATCCGGTAGCGCACAATAACCTGGCAAATGTCTTGAGAAATGGTGGCCTCCTGGAAGAGGCCGAAAAAAGCTGCCTGAAAGCCCTCGACCTGAACAGCAATTTTCCCGCCGCCTACAAGAATCTCGGGACAATTTGCCATGAAATGGGGAGAGAGACGGAAGCCGTCGCCGGATATCGTAAGTCCCTTGCCCTTGCCCCCGACCACCGCACCCACTCGAACCTTTTATCGAGCCTGAATTATCTGGAGGATGTGTCTCAGGAAGAAATCTATTCGGAATCGCTGCGCTGGGATGCGCTCTACGCGCCGGAATCAACTGTTGCAGGGCAGGGCGCCGCCCCTCATTTCGCGGGCGGCCGTCGGTTGAAGATCGGCTACGTTTCTCCGGACTTCTGTGATCATTCGGTCTCGTATTTCATTGACCCGGTCCTGCACTCCCACCATCGGGAACATTTCGAAGTGTATTGCTACGCCAATGTAAAAAAACCCGATGCGATCACCAGCCGCCTCAGGGACGCCGCCGACCACTGGCGTGATATTTTCGGGATGAACGACCCGGCGGTCGTTTCACTGATCAAAAAAGACGGGATCGACATTCTGGTCGACCTGGCCGGCCACACCCGGGACAACCGGCTGCTGGTCTTTGCCGGAATACCGGCCCCGGTCCGGATCACCTGGCTCGGCTATCCGAACACCACCGGGATGAAAGCTCTTCAGTATCGGCTGACCGACGGTGTTGCCGATCCTCCGGGTGATGCCGACAGGTTCCACAGCGAAAAGCTGCTCCGCCTGCCCCAGGGTTTTCTCTGTTACCAGCCCGACCCGGCGGCCCCGGAAGTAAGCCCGGCGCCCTGCCTGGAGAAAGGCGGGATCACCTTCGGCTCCTTCAACAACCTGGCGAAAGTCACCGACCGGGTCATCCGCCTCTGGGCGGAGATCCTCCTTGCCGTGCCCGGCTCCCGGCTTCTTCTGAAAAGCAGGGCCCTCGGAGACCGGAAGTCACGGAAACGCTACCTCGCCTTGTTCGGTGAGGCCGGAATCACCGAAGACCGCCTGGAGCTTCTCGGCATGCTGCCGGACAAGGCCGACCATCTTGGCCTCTACCGGAACATCGACATCGCTCTTGATCCCTTTCCCTACAACGGGACCACTACCACCTTTGAGGCGCTGTGGATGGGGGTTCCGGTGGTGACTCTGCGCGGAGAGCGGCATGCCGGAAGGGTCGGCGCCAGCATCATGCATCATGCCGGACTTGAAAAATTGGTTGCAGAATCAACGCAGGAGTATAAAACTCTGGCCATCGCGCTTGCCGAAGACAGAACCCGGTTGGCGGAATTGCGGAATAGCCTGCGGGAAAAACTGCAGCAGTCACCTCTTCTCGACGGGCAGCGATTTACCGAGAGTCTCGAAGAGTGTTACCGAAAAGCAGTAGCGGAATACTGTTGATTCGTTCACAAAAAGTCGACAACCATTGTTGGAGCTCACTTCGACAAGCTCAGCATGAACGTTCATGAACTCCCCCGCTGCAGCTCGCGAAGACTTTTAGCCCGGAATGACGGGTTGTTGATGATGTCATGCCGGACCTGATCCGGCATCCAGGATTTTACACATAATCGAGGTGTTTTGAGCATGACCAGAAAAGTCCAGTTTCTGCCGGACAATGTCACCATTGAAGTTCCCGAGGGCGAAAACCTCCTCGCCGCCGCCGCCAACGCAGGTGTTTATATCCACGCCTATTGCGGCGGGGACGGGGTCTGCGGCAAGTGCAAAATAAAAATCGAAAAAGGGGAGGTCGGCGTCGAAGGCCCGCCGCCGAACAGCAAAGGATTCCGTCTCGCCTGCCAGACCACGGTCAGAGGTGACCTGGTGGTTTCCGTCCCGGAAGAGATCAAAAAGGGCGGCCAGGCCCTGCAGAGAAAGCCCAAGACCACCCGGGCGATCTCGGCCCGCTCCATGGCGGATCTGGTGGGCAAATGGGAGCTTGACCCGCCGGTTGAAAAACGGTTCCTGAAACTTGACCCGCCGTCCCAGGATGACAACTCACCCGATCTGCAACGGCTGCTGAGGGCCATCCGCAAAGGGTGCTACGACTGCGCCGAACCAACCTACGACCATCCGCAGCTCCTCCAGGAACTGCCCTTCATTCTCCGGGAAGCCAACTGGGAAGTGACGGTCATCGTTCTCCGGGGCAAGAGGGCGGAAGAGCCGGACCGGATCATCGCCGTGGAACCGGGCGACACCAGCAGCCGTCTGTACGGGCTCGCCTTAGACATCGGCACCACCACCGTCTGCGGCCTGCTGATCAATCTCACCACCGGCCAGGTCATCGCCGAAGCCTCATCGTACAACGACCAGATCCGCTACGGCGAGGATGTCATCTCCCGGATCATCTACTCGCAAAGGCCGGGCGGTCTGGCAACACTCCAGGAACAGGTGGTGCGGACCATCAACCGGGTGGTGGAAACGGTCTGCCGCCAGGCGATCATCAGCCCGAGCGACATCAGCTACATCATGGCCGCGGGAAACACCGTGATGAGCCAGCTGCTGCTGGCGATCAACCCGAAATTCCTGCGCGAGGCGCCCTATGTGCCGACCTGCAGCCAGATGCCCCTGACCCGGGCCGCCGCCCTCGGGGTTTACGCCCATCCTTCGGTGCGCCTCTTTCTCTATCCTTCCATCGCGAGCTATGTGGGCGGCGATATCGTGGCCGGGGTCCACGCCTGCCAGATGCATAAAAGCAGCGAGAACACCCTGTTCATCGATATCGGCACCAACGGCGAGATCGTGGTCGGCAACAAGGACTGGATGGCCTGCGCGGCCTGCTCGGCAGGCCCGGCCTTTGAAGGCGGCGGGATCAAGCACGGGATGCGGGCGAACTCCGGGGCCATTGAAAATTTTCACATCCACCCGGAAACCCTCGATCCGATGATCATCACCATCGACCGTTCCAAACCCTGCGGGATCTGTGGCTCCGGGCTGATCAGCATCGTCTCCGAACTGCTGGAAGCGGGGGTCATCGACCAGCAGGGTAAATTCAACCGCACCCTCGACCACCCCCGGATCCGCAAGGGAGGCGACGGCATGGAATACGTCCTCGCCTGGGCCGGAGACTCCCTTACCGGAGAAGACATCGTCATTACCGAGGTCGATCTCGACAACCTGATCCGGGCCAAGGGCGCCATGTATGCCGGCTACCTGACCCTCCTCGAATCGGTCGGGATGACCTTCACCGATCTCGACCGGGTGGTCCTGGCCGGAAATTTCGGCGCCTACATCGATCTCGAACGGGCGATCTGCATCGGCCTCTTGCCCGACGTGGAGCGGGAGAAATTCTACTATCTCGGCAACGCCTCACTCACCGGCTGCCAGATCAGCCTGATCGACCATAAACGTTTCCGGGAAAGGGTCGAGGTCAGCAAGCTGATCACCAACATGGAGCTCAGTGAAAACCCCCAGTTCATGGGCCACTACATGGCGGCCCTGTTTCTGCCCCACACCGACATGTCCCTGTTCCCGACGGTGAAAACCAAACTGCCGGGAGGAAAAGGCTAACCCGCCCCAGCGATGGCTTTCGACATTGAATATGACCTGAATATCTGCCTCACGGTCAGAAAGTGGGACGCTTCCTGCGTTGATTTCCTGAAGTGTGTGTATCAGACTGAAGGTTCCCTTGCCTTTCAGGTCATCGTCGTCGACCAGGCAGCACCAACCCGGCCGGCTGAAATCCCGGCAAGGTTTCCGGAACTTGTCCTTTTTGATAATAATGGTGCAGCCGCCACCCCAACCGCTCTGAACAACGGTCTTAGACTCGCCCATGGAAGGTATGCCGCACTCTGGGATACGGAGATCCGTCCTGACCCGGCATGCTTTGAAAAGCTGATCCGTTTTATGGACATGAATCCCGATGCGGGAATTTGCGGCCCGAAGATCATTGCAGAAAATCGTTCTGCAATCCCTTCTTCCGGACAGTTCCCTCCTCTGTTGCCCATGCTCCTGAATTGCCGAATGCCGAGCCAACAACCGATCAATCTCGACAATATTCCCCGCGAAGTTGACTGGTTGAACGCAAAAGCCATGATTGTCCGGCGTGAAGTGTTTACCGACACCGGACTCCTTGATGAGGGATTTACTTGCGCCATGTTTGATCTCGACCTCTGCCGCCGGGCGAAAAAACACGGCTGGCATCTCTGGCATTTTCCGGATGCGACCGCATCAATCGGTTGCCCGCAAAATATGGATTCCGGAAACAAGCTGCATGGGGGAGATGTCCTGAGGCTGTTTCTGAAAAAATATTTCCTGCCTGCCGAAACGAATTGAAAGGAAACAAAGCCTGAAAACGAAAATCCGGTAATCCTTAAAAAATACTCCTCAGTAACAACCAGCGGGGCCGACATCGGGAAATGACACCTCCCGAATCGGCCCTTAATTATTTTCACCCCGAATTGACAACAATAAACCGTTCATTATTTAATGAAAGTGATCGGGAATATTCCGCCAATCTCGAAATGAAAGATTCCCGAAGCCTAAAGGACATAGTTTCAACATGAAACCGTTGCGATTATACCCACAGGAAAAAAACGGTTAACAACCTAGTGTCACGTCAAGGATGAAATGTCATAATATTTCTCAGGCATTTTTTGTGCCGGCAAGGCACGTGTTGGGTTAGCAGCGCTATGTAACCCAACACGTAACGCAGGAGGCGCGAAAAACGACGAGAAAGATGTGACGGTTCAGAGTTGACGTGACACTAGTCCCTGCCCGGCATTCATTTACTCCGCTTATCAAGGAATGGTCGACAATGATGAGCATTCGCACCAAACTCCTCTTTCTCATTTTTTTCTGCTTTATTGTCTCCATTGTAACACTCAATTATTTCCACCTGAAGGCCTGCGAATCCCCATTTAATCGCAGGCATCTTTCCATATTAAGCGCCCTCGCCGCCTCCAAGGCGAAGCAGATCACCTCCCGGATTGAGCACGACTGCGATTGTATCGCACTGGTCGCGTCCCGGACAAAACTGCGGCAATGCCAGGTGGAATTTCTCTCCGGATCTCCCGAACGTGAAGCCAAACGGGCGTACATGAAAAAGATACTGGGTGACGCCCTGCCGTCGGTGAAGATTCTGGAGCATCTCTACACCACCGATCTTGCAGGCAGGGTCATCACCTCGACCGACAACAATGCAAAAGACGCTGACTTTTCCAATGTTATCCACCAGGGGAAAAAAGTGAATGATTTTTTCCTGGGCGATTTTTTCCTGAAAAACCATCAGCTCATGTATACCATTGCCGCGCCCATGGCAAACCCGTTTAACAAAACCGAAAACCAGACCATCGGCTTTCTCGTGGCCCAGGTGAAAGCCACGGCGCTCTTGGATATTCTCAGAGATTATACCGGCCTGGGAGAAAGCGGAGAAACCCTTCTCGCGGTACGACAGGAAGACAGCCTTTCTTTCATCTCACCATCCCGCCACCGACAAACCGAACCTCTTGAGCTTCAAATCCCCGCAGACAGCAAACATGTCGCAATACCGATGCAGCGGGCACTTGCCGGAGAAAATGTATTTGTCACCGCACCCGACTATCGAGGTGTGGAAGTCCTGGCGGCCTGCCGCTTTCTCCCGGTCGGCAACTGGGGGCTTGTTGCAAAAATTGATGCCGAGGAAGCTTTTGCCGGCATCCGTAGCCTGAATGCCACAATGACTTTCAGCAGCGTTGCTATTCTCCTCTGCTCCATCACTATCATCGGCGTCTTTATCAGTCTGCTGATCCGCCCCTTATCCACACTGCTCGACGGCATACAAACCATCAAAACCGGCTCGCTTGACCATCGGATTCCGGTGACCACCCAAGATGAGCTTGGACAACTGATCACCGCCTTTAACGGGCTGCTTGACCATTTACAGAAAGTTACTGCATCACGGGAACTTCTCGATCAGGAGGTCGAAGAACGAAAACAGCTGGCCGACAATCTCCTCTCCGAGCACCAACAATTGAAAGCGGCCCAGTCGCAGATCCTGCAGCAGGAGAAAATGGCCTCCATCGGCCAGCTTGCCGCAGGCGTTGCCCACGAGATCAACAACCCCATGGGTTTTATTCTCAGCAATCTGAATACTTTAAATAAATATTCGGCGCGGCTCCTTGAGTTCCTGGCCGCCCAGCAGGAAAAGCTAAACGAACTGACAGGCCCATCCAGAGAGGCAACTGCAAAATCAGAAAAACTCGACACACTCCGCAAATCCTTGAAGATCGAGGCGGTGACCGGCGACATTAACAATCTGATCGCCGAATCCATCGAAGGGGGTGAACGGGTCAAGCAGATCGTCCAGAATCTCAAAAGTTTTGCCCATATTGACGAGGAAGAGCATAAGGAAGCTGATATCAACCAGTGTCTGGAATCCACCCTTAATATTGTCTGGAATGAACTCAAATACAAATGCACAGTGAACAAGGAATACGGCGAAATTCCCCCGATTATGTGCAACCCGGGCCAGTTGGGCCAGGTATTCGTAAACCTTCTGGTCAACGCGGCCCAGTCCATCGAAAAACAGGGCGAAATCACCATTGCGACTCACTCGGTCGGTGACTGGATAATCATTGAAATCTCCGACACCGGCTGCGGTATCCCGCCGGAAAAACTCTCCCGGATCTTTGAACCTTTTTTTACCACCAAGGAAGTGGGCAAAGGAACCGGACTTGGCCTATCGATCGCCTATGACATTATCACCAAACACCACGGCGAGATCGTTGTCGAAAGCGAGATCGGCCAGGGCACAAGCTTCACGATCCGCCTGCCGATAGAGGGAAAGGAATCATGAACAAGCCCCTCCTCAATTTTGTTTCAGCCTTTCTGGCAACCGCTTTTTTCCTTGCCCCCAATGCTGCAATGGCCAGCGTTGGCGATACCGTATACAAGGTGGCGGTCGACCGGAACTACGCGCCGTACGAGTTCGTCGATGTCGATGGTGAAATCAAGGGCTTCACGCCGGATCTCCTGCAGGCGATCGGCAAATCAACCGGGGTCACTTTCCGGCTCGTTCCGATGGACTGGCCCGAGGCAGTCGCTTCACTTGCCGACGGACGGATCGACCTGATCAACATGATCAGAACCCCGAAACGTCAGGAGCAGTACGAATTCTCCGAACCGCACAGCTACATCAAGCAGGGAATCTTCCGAAACATCTCCTATCATGACATCACCGATCTATCTTCGCTGGCAGGCCATCGGGTCGCATTGCAGAAGGATGACATCTCCCTTGAAATGCTTGCTGGACGCATCGATTTCAAGCGCACGATCGTCCATAACAAGACGGAAGGATTCCTTCTCTTGAACGCCGGCAAGGTTGACGCCTTTCTGGCCGCCGAACAGGCCGGGCTTCGCCTGATCAGGGAATACGATCTGGCCAATGTGGAACCGGCGGCAGTGGACCTGTTCCCCAGAGATTACTGCTTTGCTGCCCGTATGGGAAATAAGCATTTGATCGATCTTCTGAACGGCGGCCTGAAACACCTCAAAACATCCGGCAGCTACAATGAAATAATCGAGACATGGTTCACTCTTAAACCACCCGACCATAGTTGGCTTGTCCATCACTGGCACAAGGTGGCGGGATTTATCGGGGTAATATCAGCACTTCTGATCTGTTTCATCGTCTGGAGTGTGATGCTGCGGAAAGCTGTCGACCAGCGGACCCACGCAGTGCGCAAAAGCAGGGACACCCTGAACGAGGCCCAGCGGATCGCCCGGCTCGGCAGTTGGGAATGGGACATCGAATCCGACACCCTGCATTGGTCGGACGAAGCATTCCGCATCTTCGGGATCGACCCCGAAAAATTTACCGCCGATTTCAAGGCTTTTATCGAGGCCGTTCATCCCGATGACCGACTGCGTGTCCGGAATGATGTTGAAAAGGCGATCCGCGACGGAATAGCTGAATGGACCATCGATTATCGGATCCTCCTGCCCGGAAATGAGCTGCATTATCTCCATGAGGAAGCCAGATCGGTCTTCTCACCGGACGGCCGGGTGGTGAAAAGAGTCGGCACGGTGCAGGATGTCACAGAGCAAAGAGAACTGGAGGATTCCCTGCGTCGAATCAACCGCAAGCTCACGGCGATCAGCAACTGCAACCAGATCCTAATGAAGGCCGAGGAAGAACAGACCCTGCTTGACGAGGTCTGCCGGATCATCTGTGAGGAGGCCGGCTATCGTCTGGCCTGGGTGGGATTTGCCGAGCATGATGCGGAAAAAAGCATCAAACCGGTGGCCTGGGACGGTTTTGATTCCGACTATGTGGCCGAAGCCAAGCTTTCCTGGTCCCCAGAAACGGAAAAGGGGCAAGGCCCCGCCGGGATGGTGATCCGAAGCGGGACGACCATCCAGGTCCAGGATTTCAAAACCGACCCTCGCCTGAAACCCTGGCGGGAAAGCGCCCTCTCCCACGGCTACAGATCCGGAATGGCCCTCCCCCTCAAGGATGAAAGAGGGGTAACCTTCGGCGCACTCCTCATCTATTCCGCCGAGCCGTATACCGCCACCCCGGAAGAAATCACTCTCATGCAAGAGCTGGCCGGCGATCTCGCCTTCGGGATCACCGTGCAGCGCAATCGTGCGAAACAACGCGAGGCAGAAAGGGCCTTGCGGGAAAACCAGAAGCTGTTGCTCGAAGCCCAGCACATGGCCCATATCGGCAACTGGTGGCACGATCTGGTGACCGGCGAAATATTCTGGTCCGAAGAATTTTTCCGGATCCTCGGTATCAAACCGCAAAAACCGACCCCGGCACTTGCCGCAGAACTGTTTCATCCCGACGACCGGCCGATTCTGGACAAGGCCATGCAAGAGTCGGCGACCGGCAAAATGAAACATGAACAGGACTTCCGGATCATCCGCCCGGATGGTGAAGTTCGCTGGATCCATAATCACTGGATCAGGGTAAACGATGAAAACGGGATGGAGATAAAACGTGTCGGGACACACCAGGATATCACCGAGCGTAAACTGGCGGAAGAAGAGATTCGGCAGCATCTTGACCGGCAAAAGACCCTTCTGGACTTGTACCGAACAATGACCGAAGCGCCGGTACGGGAAATTCTCTCATTCGTCGTCGACCGGTGCGTCAACCTGACCGGAAGCACCATCGGCTTCATCGGACTGATCAGCGACGACGACAGTTACATGGAGGCCCAGATCTGGTCGGAAACCGCCATGGTGAATTGCCCCCTCGACACTCCGGCCCGCTTTCCGCTTGAGGATGCCGGCCTCTGGGCAGAGCCGGTGCGGAAGCGCGGGACAATCATCGTCAATGACTATAGCGAACCGCACCCGGCCAAGAAAGGCTGTCCCGATGGGCATCTTGAACTTGTCCGCTTCATGGGTGTTCCATTGGTTGACAAGGATCGGGTGGTTGCCGTGGCGGCTGTTGCCAACCGCCAGGAAGCGTATGTCGAAACAGACCTCGACCAGATGTCACTTTTCCTAGAAGGCATGTGGGTACTCATCAAGCGGAAACGGGCCGAAGAAGACCTCCGCACCCTTAATGATCAACTGGATGCACGAGTAAAGGAACGAACGGCTGAACTTTCGACCATGAATGCGGAGCTGGAACGGATGAACAAGCTTTTCGTCGGTCGCGAACAGAAAATGATGGAGTTGAAGAACAAGATTAAGGAACTGGAGGAGGAGAAAGCATAAAGATCCGACCTGCGTTTTTCACAAAGGTCAGCTTGAGTCTGTGGATACAGATGGCAACCGGAAATGAGACCGTTGAGGAACGCGTAATACACTTACTATAAAAACCGAAGAGAAAGGAGGTCGCCATGAAGTATTTCGAAAAGAAATTCTGTCTTCTGCTCATTCTACTCCTGCTGATAGCTTTGCCCTTGCGAGAGGCGGCTGCAACGAACAGAGAAAAATACACCATCGGCGTCATCCCCACCTGGGATCCGGTGGTGACCCATACCCAATGGATCCCGTTCGTGGAAAAGCTGGCAAAGAAAACCGGGCTTTCATTCAAACTGAAAATCTATGAAACAATGGCCGACTTTGAACGGGACATCGTTTCGCCGACCGGGCCGGATTTCATTTTTGCCAACTCCCTCCAAGCGGTGGTAGCCCACGAGGCACAAGGCTACCTTCCCCTGGTGAAAGGCAGCGCTTCCATCCGGGCAGTACTCTTCGTCCGCAAAGATTCGCCCGTGCACACGGTCGAAGAGCTGGCCGGAAAACGAATCGCCTTTGTCGGCGATAAAAACCTCTGAACCGTGTACATCAGACACGTGTTGTCTGAAAATGTAAAAAATCTTCCTTTCTCCAACGAGCTTACGGGCTCGACCCGCAACGTACTGCTTGCCGTAGCCCTGGGAAAAGTCGACGCTGGCGCGACGCTCAGCCCTTCGTTCGAAAGGGAGCCAGAGGATATCCGGGCCCAGCTCCGCACTATTTTGGAAACGGAAGAAATACCCTCCCACCCCCTCTCGGCCCATCCCCGGATTTCGGAGGCGATAGGAGCCATGATCAAGCAAGCTGTTCTGGATATTGCCGCAACACCTGAAAACGCCGGGCTCATGAGGCAAATCCGATTGCCGGCTCCGACAGCAGCGGATTACGTGAGTGATTACAAATCACTGGAAAATGTGAATGTGAAACACTTGTCAAACTGGGGTGAATGAAATGCCCATTGTACCCCGTCGCCTCTCTTCGCGACTGATTCTTCTGGTCTCCTTCATCCTGCTGTCCACCGGAATAACCTCCGGCTGGATGATGGCGGGGAAGCAGGCGAAAATGCTCGCCGACTCCATGCGCCGCAACGCCGCGCTCATGGCCGAGAACCTGGCAGAGCGCTGCGCTTACCACATGGTGCTGAACGACTATGCGGGGCTGGAAGGAATTCTGGTGCAGGCAACGGATAAAGCGGACATAAAGCGGCTCCGGGTTTCAGAACCGAACGGGTTCGTGCTCGGCGACGTGATGAACGGCCCCGATGGAAAACCGCAGCGCGGCAGCCCGGGCGTAATCAATCCTCCTCCACCCTCATTTACCCCGGATTCTATGATCGAAGGCAATGAACTCGTCGTCCGGCAGCCGATCTCTGCCGGCGCCCCCCTGGGTTGGCTCGAAGTGACTTTTGATCTTTCCTCCATTCAGTCCATTGAAATGGAGGCCCGGAAATACACTATACTTTTCTCTCTGCTCTGGGTTGGATTAAGCGCTTGCCTGCTTCTCATCATGCTGCGTCCTCTGGTTCGATCCATCGGAGAACTTACCGATTTTGCCAGGCGTCTTGACCAACGAAAAGGGGAACGGATCTCGATAAGTCAACAGCAAACAGAGGAAATCACCGAACTGGCCGTGTCATTAAACGATGTTTCTCTGAAGCTGCTCTCCTCTGAGAGGCAGATGCTTGAGGACCGGGAGCTATTGCTCAGGAGCGAAAAAAAATACCGGTCTCTCATTGCCATGGTGGGGACAGCCATTGTGGTCCATGACGGCAACGGTCTTATCCTGGAGAGCAATCCCAGGGCCCAGGAATTGCTCGGCCTTTCTGCGGATCAGCTCCTGGGCAGGGAGGTAATTGATCCCGATTGGTGTTTCCTCCGTGAAGACGGCGCCATCTTGCCGGTTGACGAGTACCCGGTCAGCAAGGTTCTTGCCTCTCGTCAACCGCTTCGCGATTACGTGATCGGATTAAGTACTCCGGGGCACGATCACATCTCCTGGGTATTGGCGAATGCCGAGCCGGAGTACAACGACAACGGAGATGTCCGCCAGGTTATTGTTTCCTTTATGGATATCACCGAGCGTATGTTCGCGGAGCAGGTGCGGCTGAACAACCTCCGTCTTTTCGAAACCCTGGATCTGGTCAACCGGGCTATCCAGGGTTCGGAAAGTCTTGAACAGATGATGAGCGATGTTCTTGATGAGGTGCTTTCAGTCTTTGATTGTGACCGTGCGTTTCTGATGTTCCCTTGCGACCCCGAAGCGAAGACATGGTCCGTGCCCATGGAGCGCAACAAACCGGACTATCCCGGCGTCCTGAACCGGGGAATTGAGATCCCGATGGATCCGGAGGTTGCCGGAACCCTCCGTATTCTTTTAAATGCTGACGGACCGGTGAAATTCGGACCGGGGACCCCGCACAAGTTACCGGCAGACGTATCGGAACAGTTCGGTTTTAAATGCTTCATGTCCTTGGCTGTCCATCCTAAGATCGGCAAACCCTGGCAGTTCGGCATCCACCAGTGTTCGCATGCTAGGGAGTGGACAGCGGAAGAGGAACAGCTCTTTCTGGAAATCGGCAGACGGCTGACGGACGGCCTGACCAGCATGCTGATAAACCGGAACCTGAAAGAAAGTGAAGCACGCTTCAGCACCTTGGTCAACCAGGCTGCCGATGGGTTTTTTCTCCACGATTTGGAAGGACAAATCCTTGAGATCAATCAAACGGCCTGCAAAAGTCTCGGCTACACCCGGGAAGAGCTCTTGCAGATGAACGTCGCCGAGGTGGATGCCGAATTTATCAGCCATGATCATGTAAGAAATTTCTGGAGCAAATTGTCCGTCAACCATCCGGTGACCCTCGAAGGGGTGCATAAAAGAAAAGACGGAACAACGTTTCCGGTCGAGGTTCGTCTTGGCCTTCTGCAATTTGAAGACCGCCGGGTCATTCTTGGTTTGGCCCGTGATATTACCGAACGAAAGTCAGCCGAGGTACAAATGCTCCGCTCGGCCCAGCGGTTGCATCTGCATATGGAACAGTCTCCGCTCGGGTATCTGGAATGGGATGAAAATTTCCGCGCGGTCGAATGGAATGCCGCCTGTGAGCAGATATTCGGCTACTCCAGAGAAGAGGCTATTGGCCACCATGCCAGGGATTTGATCCTGCCGGAAGCGGCCCACGATCTCGAGGACGGGATTTTCCGGAATCTGATAAATCGGGAAGACGGGCGGCACAGCATCAACGAGAACGTCACCAGGGATGGCCGCACCATCATCTGTGAGTGGTTCAATACAACCCTGGTCGACAAGGATGATAAAGCCATTGGCGTCGCTTCAATCTGCAACGATATCACCGAGCAAAAACGGATGGAGATCGAACTTGCCGGATACCGGGAACATCTCGAGGAGCAGGTGAAGGAACGCACGACCGAACTGGAGACGAAAAGCTTGCAGCTGCAGGACAGCCGACATGCCCTGATTAACCTGGTGGAAGATCTCAACCAGAAAACCGAAGAACTGGAAGCCGCCAATGCCAAGTTGCAGGAACTCGACCGCCTGAAGTCGATGTTCATCGCCTCCATGAGCCATGAATTGCGCACCCCTTTGAACTCAATCATTGGCTTTTCAACCATCGTGCTGGACGAATGGTTCGGCCCCTTGAATACCGAACAGAAAGAAAAGCTGGCCACTGTGCTTCGGGCCGGTCGTCATTTGCTGGTGCTGATCAACGACGTGATCGATATCTCGAAGATTGAGGCGGGAACCATCGACCCCCTTGTTGAAGACTTCGAGCTTGAGGCGCTGGTTAAAGAGGCAGTGGAATATGTAAAAACCGACATTGAGAACAAGAAGCTTCATCTTGAGATCAAAATGAAAAACTGCCGTCTCCATACCGACCGACGGCGATTATTCCAATGCTTGCTCAATCTGCTCTCAAATGCCGTTAAATTCACCGAGGACGGAGAAATCCAGGTGAATGCCGGCCTTGTTGTCCCTGAAGATCGTAACCGGGTGCGGATCGAGGTCCGTGACACCGGGATAGGAATTGCCCCCGAGGATCAGGCGAGACTTTTTACCCCTTTTTTCCGAATTGAATCCCCCTTGGGGCCTCAGGCGAAAGGGACCGGTCTCGGGCTTTATCTTGTACGGAAGATCTGCCACGACATCCTGCACGGGGATGTCGGAGTCAAAAGCGAACCGGGAAAAGGCAGCCTGTTTTTTCTGACTGTTCCGCTCAGTGGAGAAACAAAGGGAGAAACGGATGAAAAAGGTACTGGTGATTGAAGACAATCCGGACAATCTGGAGCTGATTTCCTGCGCCCTCAAACGCTCGGGGTACGAGATACTCGCCGCGATATCAGGGGAAGAAGGCCTGGAAGTCGCCATCCGGGAAAGGCCGTACTTTATTATCATGGATATCGACCTGCCGGGCATGAACGGTTTCGAGACGACGAAAAAAATCAGAAGTTCATCGACAAGCCGCGACATACCGATCATCGCCGTCACTTCATATGCCATGCGAGGTGACCGAAAGAATATCATCGACAGCGGTTGCACCGGTTATTTCGAAAAACCGATCGACCCGTTGACCATTGTGGACGAGATCCATAAAATCCTTCAAGAGGCTGGCACATGAGAATTCTTGTTGTGGACGACAATCACGATGACCGGACCCTGCTGAGGCACATTGTTGAAAAGAACGGACATACGGCGATTGAAGCGCGGGACGGCAGGGAAGGACTGCGGATGGCGGAAATCAACCGACCTGATCTCATTATATCCGATGCGTTGATGCCGATAATGGATGGTTTTATGTTTTTGAAGAAAATTAAGGAAGATCCTGCGCTGAGTACAATTCCATTTATCTTTTATTCGGCCAACTATCAGGCCAATCAGGATGTGGAACTTGCCGAAAGCATGGGCGCCTGCTCCTATATTTTCAAGCCGAAAGATCCTAAAGAATTGTGGGGCGAAATCGAACGAACAGCAACTACCTGCCGCGACAAGGCGAAAACCCCCCCGGGAACACTCAAAGAAGACCAGATGAAATATCTGGAAAAATACAGGGACATTCTTGCGACCAAACTCGAACAGAAAGTTGCGGAGTTGGAAATGGCCCTGCAGCAACGGAATCAGGCCCAGAAACAGCTAACCAAACAGCATGAATTTTTGCAAAGAGCCCTTGACGCCCTGACTCATCCCTTCTTGATCATCAACGTTCACGATCATTCCATAGACCTTGTCAACGAAGCGGCAAGATCCTGGGAGTACAGACCCGAAATAAAATGTTATGAGCTGATCTACAATAGGACCGCACCCTGCACCGGACTTGCACACCCGTGTCCGATCGACACAATCAGGGAAACCAAAAAATCCGTGGTCTTCGAACACCGTCACCAGTATGCAAACGGTGACCAGAAATTTTTTGAAGTGCATGGATATCCGGTTTTCGGCAATGATCAGGAAGTGAGACAGATCATTGAATACTGTATCGATATTACCGACCGTAAAAAGGAAGATGAAGAACGGAGGCGACTCACCACGCTCATTGAACAGACAGCGGACAGCATCATCATCACCGACCGTAACGCGACAATCCAATACGTCAACCCGAGTTTTGAACGGATCACCGGATATTCCAGAGACGAAGCCGTCGGCAAAACCCCGAGGATTCTCAAAAGCGGCAGCCAGAGCACCGATTTTTACCGGAAAATGTGGGCCACCCTGAAAAGCGGACAGGTCTGGCGCGGCGAACTCACCAACCGCAAAAAGGACGGCACCCTGTTTGTAGAAGAAGCCTCTATCACTCCGGTTCACAACAATGCCGGTAAAATCACTACGTATGTAGCAATCAAGCGGGATGTGACTGAACAAAAGCAGCTTGAAAAGCACCTTCAACAGGCTCAGAAAATGGAGGCCATCGGCACTCTGGCCGGAGGCATTGCCCACGATTTCAACAATATTCTCACCGCCATTCTCGGTTATACGAGATTGGTCCTGGATGAGCTGCCGAAACAGAGCGAACTCTATTCGTTTCAGGAGCAGGTACTCCATGCCGGCAACAGAGCCAAGGACCTTGTCAACCAAATTCTGACTTTCAGCCGCCAGAAGGCCCAGGAACCGAAACCGGTAAAATTCCACCTGATCGTCAAGGAGGCGCTCAAACTTCTGCACTCTTCAATCCCCTCCAATATCAATATCAGATCCTCTATCGACCCGGAGGTCGGCATGGTCATGGCAGACCCGACCCAATTACACCAGATCGTCATGAACCTCTGTACAAACGCTTACCACGCCATGCGGGAAACAGGAGGCGACCTGACGATTTCATTGCGCTCCTGCTCCCCGGATGAAACGGATCGCATCTTTCCCGAAATTCCCCTGCCCCCGGCTCAATATATTAATCTTGAGGTAAGCGATACCGGCCACGGAATGGACCGGGAGACTCTTGAGAAAATTTTCGAACCCTACTTTACCACCAAGATAATGGGAGAGGGGACCGGACTCGGACTGGCAATCGTTCATAGTATTGTAAAGAGCTGCAATGGCCATATCGGGGTTTCCAGTAAAGTGAACATCGGCACGACATTCAACGTCTATCTGCCGAGGATTGAAAATCACACTTCCGATCCGGAAACAATTGCCAACGGAGAATACCCTGGTGGCAGCGAACGAATTCTCCTGGTGGATGATGACGGGGCCATTGCGGCCCTGGAACACCGAATGTTGACAGGCCTGGGATATCAGGCTGAATCATATACGGATTGCTCGGAGTTGCTTGGAAAATTTATGGCCAGCCCTGAAAGCGTTGATCTGATCATCAGCGACATGACAATGCCCGAGATGACCGGTGTGGAGATTTGTAAAAAACTTCGGGACATCAGGCCGGATATCCCGATCATCCTTTGTACGGGATTTAATGAACAGATCGATGAAAAGAAGGCCCTGGACCTCGGCTTCGATGCATTTCTGATGAAACCAGTTGCCACAATTAAACTGGCGACTGCAGTGCGAAATGTTCTCGACAAAAGATCCGCTGGCGGTTGAGGTTCGGTATTTCCCATCACCAGACGGCAAAAAACAACATGCTCTCAAAGATCCGTATGCATATGAAATATCCGGTCTGAAATCAGTCTGTCGCACAACTGTTCCTGAAGCATTCTAAAACCGCTATTTAGCGACCATTAATCATTGACAGCCTCTGCTTTTAACGCTAGTTTAGGCGATTGTTTTTTGGTGTGACCATGCCCGCCAGATCGATATTCCGGTTCTTAATGAATCTAAAAAATATAAAATTCTAAGGAGAATAAAATGGCAAACCTTGTTTTAGGCATTGCGGAGAGTATCAACATCATGGGCAACCGGAGCGGTAGCGCCATGAAGGAAAGAAAAAAAGGGCCGGTCCAGGAGATGGCCCGCGAGGAAACCGCCGCCGGCGCAGCCTTTCTTGATCTGAATATCGGTCCTGCCCGTAAAGACGGCACCGAACTTATGCCGTGGGTTGTCCAGGCGGTTGAAGAAGTTTCTTCCACCCCGCTCTGTCTTGATACCACCAACACCGCTGCCATGGAGGCCGGTTTTAAAGTGATCAAAAACAAGAAGGGGGCGATCATGAACTCCATCTCCGCCCAGCCGGAAAGAATGGAGAAACTGATCCCCGTCGCCGCCGAAGCGGGATGCCATGTCATCGCCCTTCTCTGGGGGCCGGACGGAATGCCCCGTGACTCAAACGAGCGGGCCGCGATGTCGGTTGACCTGATGATGGCCTTGAACGAGGCGGGAATCCCCAATGAGAAGATGCTGTTCGACCCGATCGCGACCCCGATCACCCTCGGCGCCGACCAGCTTGCCTCCGGCCTTGAGTTCTTGAGCATGCTGCCGGAAATCGCCCCCGGAGCCAGAACCACCATCGGTCTTTCCAACGTCTCCAACGGTGTAGACGAAAAACTGAGAGGATATCTTGACCGAACCTACCTGATCATGCTGATGTATTACGGCCTGACCACCGCCATCGTCAATTCCTACGACCCTGAACTGATGGCGATCTGTCGTGGCGAGCGCCAGGTGCTGGTTGATATGGTCCACGGGATGATTGAAGGCAATGACCCCGATCCGTCGACCCTCGACCAGAGATCGTTGGAGCATTACAAAACCTACAAGGTCCTCTCCGGCCAGAACGTCTTCTCCGAATCCTGGCTGAAACTGTAAGAGAGGCTGGATACGGATACAGGCTGCTCTCCCCATTGACAGCCTGCAGGAATGCTTTTCAGGGGGGCTGCAAGACAGTCCCCCTTTTGTTTTCAGATGGGAAATCGTATGGCCGATGTAACGTCGCATCACATGATTTACGGGACAACCACCGATTACGTAACCGGTGAAATGATCGTTGACACCGATGATGAACGATACCGCCAGAAACTCTGCCGGTTGCTGGTCGAAGAAAAAGGACACCGGAAAGAGGATCTTGAGGTCCGACAGAAGATTGAGACCCTGTTCGCCGGGCAGTTTGTCGTTTCCAGGATCGACATCATTGTGAAAGCGGGCGACCGCCGGGTCCTCATGATCCGTTACGGACCGGGGTCGCTGGTCACCCGCGAACGACCTGCTCTCGCCGCCGCCCGGGTTTTCTGCGAAGACCGGATCATCCCTTATGCCATGGTGACCAACGGCGAGGATGCCGAGTTGCTCGACACCGCAACCGGCAAGGTGATCGGCCAGGGTCTGGACGCCATTCCGGACCGCACGACATTGGATAAGCTCGCGGCTGAAACGGCTCCAACTCCTGCCCCAAAAAGCGACCGACGGGAAAAGGAGTTGCGGATATTGAATGCCTTCGACGTGGAAGTGTGCTGTGCCGGCGGTCCCTGCGCCCTGCCGCATGCCCCGGAAGGATGAGGTAGTGAAGAGTGAAGAGTGAAGAGTGAAGAGTGAAGAGTGAAGAGTGAAGAGTGAAGAGTGAAGAGTGAAGAGTGAAGAATTTTAAGCCCGGCCAGACGGAATTCAAGTTTTTTATTCCGGCGCCTGGCTTCCGGCTTCCGGCTTCTGAACACTATTTTAAAGGAGTACCCCGACAATGAGTAACTGGAGTAAAACGAGCTGGCAGAATTTCCCGGTACTGCAGCAGCCGAACTGGCCGGACCGGAAAGCATACGATGCTGTCATCGAGTCCATTTCCAACCTGCCGCCGCTGGTCTTTGCCGGTGAAATCAGGGTCTTGAAAAAACAGCTCGCCCTCGCAGCCGAAGGCAAGGCTTTTGTCCTGCAGGGCGGCGATTGCGCCGAAGAGTTTGCCAGATGTAACGCCCCGGCGATCCGGGAACTGCTCAAGGTCATCCTGCAGATGGCGGTCATCATCAGTTATGCCGGCGGCAAACCCGTCGTCAAGCTGGGAAGGATCGCCGGGCAGTATGCCAAGCCCCGCTCTTCGGATACGGAAATGGTAAAAGGGATTGAACTGCCGAGCTATCGGGGCGACATGGTCAACTGTATTGAGCCCACTCCGGAAGCCAGACGGCCCGACCCGAATCGCATGCAGGAAGGATATTTCCGGGCCTGCTCAACCATGAATCTCGTCCGCGCTTTTACCCGGGGCGGTTTCGCCTCTCTCGACCGGGTACACGCCTGGAACAACGAATTTGTCAAAGCCTCGCCACAGGGTCAGTCGTATGAAAAACTGGCCAAGAATATCGACCAGGCCATTAAATTCATGGAGTTGATCGGGCTCGACACCGAGATCCCGCAGATCAAACAGGCATCCTTCTTCACCTCTCATGAAGCACTGCTTCTGGGGTACGAGCAGGCGCTGACCCGCCAGGACTCAACCACCGGCGACTGGTATGACTGCAGCGCCCATATGCTCTGGATCGGCGACCGGACCCGGCAGCTTGACGGCGCCCATATTGAATTCTTTTCCGGGGTTTTAAATCCCATCGGCATGAAGATCGGACCCAAGCACGAGATTGACGAGATCAAAAAAATCTACACCAAACTGAACCCGGAAAACGACCCGGGCCGCCTTACCTTCATCACCCGTTTCGGCGCAAACAAGATCGGCGACTATCTGCCGAAGCTTGCCGAGGAGATGAAGAAAGAGGGCTTTAAACCGGTCTGGAGCTGCGACCCGATGCACGGCAACACCTACACGGCGGAATCGGGGTACAAGACCAGAAATTTCGATCTCATCATGCAGGAGATCAGGTCGTTTTTTGAAATTCACTGGAGCGTCGGCACCTTTCCCGGCGGGGTTCATTTTGAGCTGACCGGTGAAAATGTGACCGAGTGCACCGGCGGCGGCCGCAACATCACCGACGCCCATCTGGTCAACAACTACCAGACCACCTGCGACCCCCGCCTCAACGCCGAGCAGAGTCTGGAGCTGGCCTTTCAGATTGCGGAAATGCTGAGATAACAAAAAACAACAGAAAAAGTGGGGGGGAGAACATTCCGCCCCACTTTTCATGACCCGGCTCCATAACATTCCGAATCCCGGACCACCTCCCGAACCATATAGGCGATCGAGTGACCCCGGTCTTCAATCCGGAACCCGAATTTTTCATAATAGGAAACAAGCCTCTGCAGTCTTTCCTCGGAACATTCCCCGATCGGACGGGCTGAAACCCGGACCATCTTGCCCATCCGGTCCGCCATGATCAGCACGTGATTGATCAGGGCCTTGCCGATCCCTTCACCCCGATGATTTGCGGGCACCATGACGGTATCGATCGAAAATGCGCTGCTGCTCTCAGAAAACTGCAGCCGTGCATAGTCCTCATTGAGATACCACTTAATTTCGCCAACAATATTCATCAGTTATAACCGGTGTGCCCTCTGATCTTCTCTGCCAGTGCAAATGCAGGTTTGTCCATACTTGTTTTACAATCTCCGGAATGCCGGGACTCTCTTTACAGAGGATGAATGTTATTGAAACGAAGATCTCTTTACCCCATAAAAGACGAAGGAGTGTTAAAAAACACCCCCGTCCCTTATGGATATGACTGATAAAAAGGATCAGTTATTCACGCCAGTTCTTCCATCACCTTGGGGACCATCTTTTCCATCTCCATTTTGGCAAGTGCCTGATTGCCATCCGCTGCCATAATCACGATCGAGTGATAATGGACCTTGGCCTTTACCCCTGAACAGCGCATGATGATGACCCCTTTCGGCGTGCTGATCACCGACTCCTTGCAGGCATCAAGGCCGATCTTCACCGAGGCTTCATGGGCGGTCCTGAAGATATCATTGAAAGTCGCCCCCACGAGGCCAAGATCAATATTCGAATCCACCGTGTCCTGGACCAGAACCTCGCCGGTGAAATTCATGATTGCCGATGCCTTGTAACCGTTGATCTGCTTCAGACCCTTTAAATAACTGTCGAGCGCCATAACCTTCTCCTCCTTCTTGGGTTTCCGTGTGTATTTCATGCTCTTCACTTATGTTGAAAGATGCGAATGAACTGCTTCCCAGAAAAAATGATATGATTTTGACCATTGCCATTCATATAGGTAACCCCCCTCATTTAAGATAGGGGTTTTCCTGAAAGAGCGTGCGATAACGCCTACACACGGTGAAGGAAACAGGGAATCAGCAGGATGAAGGACGGAATCAAGGCAGGAAAAATGCCTAAACATCAGGTTTGATGATCCCGATGCGGTGGGCATACCGGTAGAGATCAAAATAGCGGGTGAAGTGAAGCTTTTTGAAAATGCTGGTTTTATGATTTTCTACGGTTTTTGGGCTCAGATTGAGAGTTCTGCCGATCTCCACCACCTTCTCACCGTCTGCAAGCATCCGGAAAACCTGTTGCTCCCTTTCGCTCAACAGCGAGTAGGACGGATCTCCCGCTCCCGCTCCGCCGGCAGCATGATTTTTCAGGAAATCAACGATATCAGGAGAAAGTTTGTTGTCGAGATAAGAACCGCCGCGCATAATGACATTGATGGCGTTCAACAGTTCATCATGGGCCGAATTCTTGGTCAGATATCCGGCCGCCCCGGCTTTCAGGGAGCGACAGACGTAATCGATTCCACCATACATGCTGAGAATCAGAACCCTGGTCCCGGGAAAGAAATCGGTTATTCTCCCGGTCAGGCTGATGCCGTTTTCCGCCCCGGACAGAGTGATATCGATAATCGCGAGATCGGGCCGGTGTTTTTCGACCAGATCAAAGGCCGCATCGGCTTTTCCGGTTTCCCCGACAATCACCAATTGACCACCTGCACTGCCCTGGATGATTGCCCGTATCCCCTCACGCACAACCGGGTGATCATCAACAAGCAGGATCTTCTTGCCGTTCATTTTCCCCTCCTTCTCAATACATGATACCCAACAATCATTATCATCAAACACATCAGCGCCATTTGTCAACCATTTAAATCAATCTGTTTGAAAGGCTTTGGCTGTCCGAAATTTTCCAATAGCAATATCCGGCTGGCGGAGAACTGAGGTTGGAGCATCCTTCGACAAGCTAAGGAGGAGCGGGCTTCGACAAGCTCGGGAGGAGCGATAAATAGTCATGCCGCTCATCCTTAGCCTGGCGAAGGGTGACCGTGAGCGTGTCGAACTGTCGAGGAATCATCGGCTGAAATTGAATGGTAATGCAGCTTGAGTAGTGATCCGCGCCATTCCGGAAATCCCGGCCAGAGAAAAATGAATGGAACGTTCTCCATGCATCGGGACATCATTCTTCAAGCATATAAAACCTCCTCGGTCGCAGAGAGCACTTATCTGCAGTAAACTTCCCTCCTTGATGTTAAATTGAAACAGGTATTTCAAAACCATTCCGGAATCAGGATATGGTATAAAAATCGGTGATCAGCTACAATTGCCGGTTGAAAACAATCATTCCCCCGGGGTAACCAATGCCATACCGCAGGACACCAGATGAAATTCTGACCGACCTGAAAAGCACACGGGAAGGTCTGACCGCAGCTGAGGCCGCACTGCGGCAGCAGCAATACGGTTCCAACGAACTTGAAACCAGAACAGCCATCAGCCCGGTCGCCATCTTTTTCAGCCAGTTCAAAAGCTTTATCATCTACATCCTGCTCTTTGCCGTCGCCTTCTCCCTCTTGATCGGCGAATACGTCGACTCGGTGATCATCCTGATCATTCTCCTTGCCAATGCCCTGATCGGATTTTTCCAGGAACTCTCCGCCAACCGTTCTCTGGAGGCCTTAAAAAAAATGACCGCCATCCAGGCAACTGTTTTCCGGAATGGCACCCTGGAAAAGGTGGATGCTAAAGAACTCGTGCCGGGTGATGTGATAAAAGTTGAAGCCGGGGACAAGGTCCCGGCCGACGCACGGCTCCTTGAAGCGGTACGCCTGAAAGCAGACGAAGCGGTCTTGACCGGAGAAAGCGTGCCGACGGAAAAAAACCAGGCCACCATCACTCGTGAAGTCCAGCCCGGCGACCGACACAACATGCTCTTCACCTCCACCTCGGTGGTTTCCGGAAACGGACTGGCGGTGGTAACCAGTACCGGGATGACTACCGAGATCGGGAAAATCACCCGCCTGATCAAGGAAACCGTTGAAGAGATGACCCCTTTGCAGAAAAGGCTTGACCGCTTCGGCAAAAAACTGGGGCTGGTCATTATCGCGGTCTGCCTCTTCATCTTTGTGCTGCTTTTCAGCAAAGACCTAATCATGGGGAAATTGAGCGTTCATTCGTTCATCTCATTTGCCTTTATCGCCATCAGTCTCGCCGTTGCCGCGGTGCCCACCGCTCTGCCGGCCGTAGTCACTATTGCGCTCAGTATCGGGGTGAAGAGACTGCTCGCGAAAAAAACCCTGGTCAGGCGTCTTTCCTCGGTTGAGACCCTGGGCAGCTGCGACCTCATCTGCACCGACAAAACGGGCACCCTGACCGAAAACATGATGACTGTCCGTTTCGCCTGGACTCCCGACGGAGAAGCGGAATTCTCCGGCAACGGCTACAATCCGCAAGGTTCCGCCTCTACACCCCTTGAGCCTCTCCTCTACCGGACCGCTCTTGCCTGCAACAATTCGTCACTGCAGGAAAGAGAGGGTGAATGGCTGATCACCGGCGACCCCACCGAAGCGGCCCTTCTGACCAGCGCTGCCAAAGCCGGGGTGGTTTTTTCAGGCGACCGACTGGACGAGCTGCCCTTTGACTCCGATCGCAAAATGATGAGTGTGCTGGTGGCTCAAAATGAAGGGCGGATGATGTATACCAAAGGCGCTCCGGACCAGATCCTCGACCGCTGCAACCGTGTCCTGATCACCGGCAGCGAAATGGAGATGACCGACCGGATGAAAAAAGAGATCCACGCCCGCAATGATTATTACGGGGCAAAAGCGTTGCGGGTTCTGGCTTTTGCCTGCAAACGCCAGGAAAACGAAGAGGATTTTTCCGAGGACGACCTGGTCTTCATCGGCCTGCAGGCCATGATCGACCCGCCCCGGGCCGACGTTGTCGATTCCCTGCGCCGTACCGCCCGGGCCGGAATCAGGGTGATCATGATCACCGGAGACTATCAGGAAACCGCCCGGGCCATCGGTTCGGAAATCGGCATCACCGGGAAGCTCTGCAGCGGCGTGGAAATGGACGGTTTTGATGACCAGACCCTGATCGAACGGTTGCGGGACAACACCAATCTCTTCTCCCGGGTCGTTCCCGAACACAAACAACGGATCGTCAGCGCATTGCAGAAAATGGGTCATATCGTGGCCATGACCGGTGACGGAGTGAACGACGCCCCGGCCCTGAAAAAGGCCAATATCGGGGTTGCGGTAGGCAGCGGCACCGATGTTGCCAAAGAGGCCTCCGACTTTGTCCTCCTCGACAACAGCTTCACCCATATCGTCAATGCGATTGAGGAGGGCAGGGGGATTTACGATAATATCCAGAAATCGATCATGCTGCTCCTGTCAGGGAATTTCGGTGAGGTGCTGATTATTTTTCTGGCGGTCATCCTTGGTCTGAACCTGCCTCTGACCGCAGTGCTCCTGCTGTGGATCAATATGGTGACCGATGGCGCCCCGGCCCTTGCTTTCAGTGTTGATCCTTACGGCAGTGATATCATGTCCCGCCCGCCGAAATCAAAGGATGAAGAAATTCTCCCTGCGGAAAAACTGGCGATGATCGGGCTGCTCGGCATTCTCGGTACCGCTCTCGCCCTGTTGCTCTTTACCTTTTCCGGGGGCCGTTCATCCGATGCGGCAGAGATCATACATGGCCAGACGATGGTCTTCAACTTTGTCGTTTTCTTTGAGGTCGTTCTGGTCTTCATTATCAGACAGGGCTACCGGGTGGCGTTCTTCTCCAATCGCTGGGTCTGGGGTTCGGTGTTCCTGTCGATTTTCCTTCAGGCCCTGATCATGTACACCCCGCTGCACAAAGTGTTCAGAATAGTTCCCCTCAATCTTGCGGAGATCATGATCATCGTCGGCGGCGGCTTTGCTGTCTGGGGCGTCTCTTTCCTGCTCCGGAACCTCATTCTGAAATTCTCCCGCAGCGGACATGCCGCTGTCTGATCGAGGCATTGATCCCGATGGAAACAACACTCGCCCTTTTCGCCATTTTTCTCTGCAGCAGTTTCATCCAGGGGCTGACCGGTTTCGGCTCGGCCCTGGTGTCCATCCCGCTGCTGGTACTGTTTATCGACATCAGAACCGCCGTGCCGCTCTGCATCCTGAACGGGCTTGTGATCACCGCCTATCTCTCCCTGCAGCTCAGAAGTCATATTGACTGGCGGAAAATTATGCCCCTGTTGATCGGTTTTCTGCCGGGAATTTTTCTCGGTTTATTGTTCCTCAAGAACACCAATGAGGTCTTCTTCAAAAGCTCCCTGTCGTTGATGCTCATCAGCTACGCCCTGTACCGCCTTTTTTTTCATCAGGGCACGGGTGTTCCAAAATCAGTACTCCCAGACAAAGGGCATAGATTATCGGCCTTTCTTGCCGGCTTTGCAAGCGGGGCGATCACCACCGCCTTCAGTGCGGGCGGCCCCCCGGCCATCATCTACACAACTCTTACCGGCTGGTCCAAGGATGAGATCAAGGCGACCCTGTCGGTCTATTTCTTTCTCGGTGGCCTCCTGACCGCCCTGGCCCATTTTATGAGCGGCATCACAACTTACGAGGTTGTGACCCATCACCTTTTCTCGCTTCCGGCAATCATTGGTGGAGTGATCTGCGGCTCACTGCTCTATGGAAAATTCGATACCGAGGGCTATATCCGTCTCATCCTGTGGGGGTTGATAGTAACCGGTATTCTCCTTTTTTTGTCGGCTGCCGGCTGTTTCTGAACGTTTTCCGGGAAACTCATAATGGTTGCAGGTCTTCATGCATTTAGATAAGCTTAAGTTGAGCAGCTTTATACCCCTCAAGGGGGTACTGAAGTGAGTACCTGCAGGGTGAAAGAGAGTGATTGGGGAGTGGCAGTCATAACCGGCTGTCCTGGGGAGATTTTATTCAACACAAGGGAGAGACTCGTGGACAAATCAAAACTTCTGGCCGTACTTTATTCCGGTATCTTTTCATTAATTTTACTTCTAAGCACCAGCGTCAACGCTAGTTCCTTTCCATTCCGGTCCGTGAACCCCGGCGACAGTTTGCCCGGGATCACCCTGGCCGACTCCGCTTCGGGAAAGCCTTTTGCCCTGGACAGCAACAGCGGCAAAAGCTCCATCCTCGTTTTCTGGAACGGTGATGTGGAAAGCAAAAAATCGAGAGCGATCAAAACGCTGAAGGTCTTCGCGGAACTGCAGGATTTTATGAAAGCAAAAAAGATGTCGGTTCTGGTGGTAAATATCGGCAACGACACCCCCGGAACTCTTGCCGAGGTCATGTCCGGCAGCGGACTCTCCACCACCGTATATATGGACTCAAACCAGAGCGCCTACGGCGGTTTGGGGATTTTCGTCATGCCCTCGATCATGCTGGTTGATGGTCAGGGAAAAATCAGCTCCGGGCTCGGCTACAGCAACGACCTGAAAAAACGGCTGCACGGTGAAATAGAAATCATGCTCGGGGAAAAAGATCGTGAGCAGCTCGACAAGGAACTGCACCCGGAAACAATTGAAAAATCCGCCGAGGAAAAAAACTCAAAACGCCACTTTCACCTTGGGGAGACCATGATCCAGAGAGGTCAGCCGGAGGTCGCAGTCAAGGAATTCAACAAAGCCCTGGAGTTTGAGCCCACCATGAGCGAAGCCCATATCAAGCTCGGATGCCTTTACCTGGAGTTGAATCAGGGTGAACTTGCCAGGGAACACCTGACTAAAGGGATGGAAGAAAACCCCGATTCGGTCGAAGGCCAGATCTGTCAGGCCGAAATGAGGGCCAATGCAGGCGAAGTCGCGGAAGCTGCCGATGACCTGCAGTTCCTGCTGTTAAGAAATGGCCGCAACCATCATCTGCACTATGTTTTCGCCACCCTGCTTGAAAAACAGGGCAAGCTTGAAAACGCCATCAGGGAATACCGCATGGCCTACGAACTGGTGGTCAAAAAAGAAATGCACAAATGAAGTCAATTGTAACATCTGACCTGGAAATAAATCGGGCGGGCCAACTGGCCCGCCCGTTGTTTTTCAGGTGAAACAGGACTCTTATTTTTTCAATTTCCGCTCAAACTCATCAAGATTTTTCATTTCCTTGGCGTAACAGTCCGGACAGAGTCCGTGGGATAGCTGGGCCGTGGTCTTCCGGTTGAGGTATTCATCGGCGGAGTGCCAGCTCTCATCCTCTTTTCCGGTAATATCCTTGATCTTCCGGCAATAGGAGCAGATGGGCAGAATATCTTCATAAACCTTGATCTTTCTCTCCCGCTGCTGCTGGACGAGAAATTTTTCCACCCGCCAGCTGATCTCCTCGAGCTTGGCCGGCTTGGTGATGAAATCGTCGGCGCCCAGGCGCAACGCCTCGATGGCGGCGTTCATATCGGCATGTCCGGTGATGATAATGACCCCGGTCAGATCCTCGCAAAGCTCCTTGGCCTCCTTGAGCAGCTGAATCCCGCCGATGGGCTCCATTTTGAGATCGGTGACCACCAGGTCAAACTTCTTTTCCAGTAGAAGGCGCAGGGCCTCTTTGCCGTTCTCGGCAACGGTAAGATCATACCCCTCGTTTTCAAGACCGGTCTGCAGCATTTCAAGAATCACCGGATCATCGTCGACCAGAAGAATCTTTTTCCTGTTTTTACTGATCTCGCTGCTGACATCCATTCCGAAGGCTGGAATAATCATTGTTGAGCCTTTTCCCTTTCACGCTTCATAGTCGATCATTCATTAAACTTCATGACCAAGTGTGCCTTTAAATTATAGGCACAAGAGGGGGTCCTGGTCAAAGTTTGCCGAAAATATTTTTTTAACGCAAAAGATCAGCAGATCAAAGCCTTATCCGATACGTCCGGTAATAGACCAGTAAAAATATTTATCCCCTGGCGACTTCCTGACGCCAAAATGCATCACATGCCGCCGGTCTGAAATTGCGGCGGTCCGTGAACGATCATTTCCGCAATCGTCATTTTGATCCGAGGTCCCCTGAACCTGATTGCCAGCAACAGGTCCTTTTCCAGAAAGGCAAGCTCCCGGTACATGATGGTCCGCTCAACTTCTGGAACCTCTTCCCGTCCGGAAACCAGCTGCTGGCAACGAAAGCATCCGGGAAAATTCATCCTGCCGCCATCCGGCTTGGTGAAAGAAGAGGGAACCCCATGCATCCGGCAGATCATCAGCCGGTAGTGATAGATTGAACACAGACCGTTTTCGTTTGCCGGACACATCTCGGCGGGCCGCTCACCCCTGGTCAGTGAGAGCCTGCTTTTTTCAAGGTAATCATCGGCCTTCGCCCGAATCTTTTCCAGTTCCTTTCCGGAAAGTTTAGATAGCCCCTCCCAGAGATACGCCCATTCAATCACCGTGTGGTGGAGGAAATAACTGTCGCAGCAGTTGTCCGGACACCCGCCGCAGGTAAAGCTGAGCTCCGACGCCACGAGATCATACGCCTCTTCCATCCGGCGATACAGGTCGGCAAGTTTACTGGAAATTTCCGGCTGCAGAATACTTTTGGTCATTGGCCTGATATTGATTATATATGTTAATCTTCAGTGAGAAAGAGGCGATTCTACCCGATTGATCCAAAAAAAAGCAAATAAGGATATTCACAATTACCCATGGATACTCTTCCCTGTTTTAAAGCGTACGATATTCGCGGCCGGGTGCCGGATGAACTGAATGAGGAGCTGGCCTATCGCATCGGGTGTGCCTGTGCGGAATTTCTGGCTCCGGGCCGGGCCGTCATCGGCCACGATATCCGTCTTTCAAGTCAGGCCATGTCCGACGCCCTGGCCAGGGGCTTCATGGATTCCGGAGTGGAGGTGATCGATCTCGGTTTATGCGGCACCGAAGAGATCTATTTTGCAACCACGCATCTCAAAACCGGCTGCGGGGTCATCGTGACCGCCAGTCACAATCCGGCCGATTACAACGGCATGAAAATCGTGCGCTCCGAGTCCCGTCCGGTCAGCGGCGATACGGGACTCAAGGAAATCGAAGCCATGGCGGCTTCCGCCTCTTTTACCCCCAGAAAAACGAGAGGAAAACGGCAAACTCTCGACAACCGGGACGCCTTCATTGAGCATCTGCTGACCCATGTGTCTCTTGAAAACCTGAAACCGCTCAAGATTGTGGTCAACGGAGGCAACGGCTGCGCCGGTCCGCTGCTCGACAGGCTCGCCGACAGACTGCCCTTCACTTTCATTCCGATTCTCTGTGAACCGGACGGCACCTTCCCGAACGGGGTGCCGAACCCCCTGCTTCCGGAAAATCGCAGCATCACAAGCCGGGCGGTGCAAGAGCACGCCGCAGATCTCGGCCTCGCCTGGGATGGTGATTTCGACCGCTGCTTTCTCTTTGATGAGCAGGGAGCTTTTATCGAAGGATACTACATGGTCGGTCTGCTGGCGAAAGCCATTCTGACCGCAAATCCCGGCGAGAAAATCATCCACGACCCGCGCCTCTTCTGGAATACGGAAGAAATTGTCCGGGCGCACGGCGGCATCCCGGTACTCTGTAAAACCGGGCACGCCTTCATCAAGGAAAAAATGCGCTCCGAAAACTGCATCTACGGCGGGGAAATGAGCGCCCACCATTATTTCCGTGATTTCTCCTACTGCGATTCCGGAATGATCCCCTGGCTCTTGGTCTGTGAAATTTTAAGCCGGGAACAAAGGCCGCTTTCCGCGATGGTCAGGGAGATGATCGAAAGTTTTCCGGTCAGCGGGGAGATCAACAGCAAGGTGCAAGACCCCGATGCGGTCATTGCCGCCATTGAAAAATTGTATGCGGGCAAGAAAGGGGAGACGGACCATACCGACGGCTACAGTTTTGCCGCCGATGACTACCGCTTCAACATCCGCAAATCCAACACCGAACCGGTCCTGCGCCTCAACGTGGAAACCAGGGGAGATCGAAAACTGATGGAGAAAAAAACCGCAGAGCTCCTGGCCATTATCAACTCCCCGGTTTTTTGACATAAAAAAACCCGGGAGATGGGGCGGCATCTCCCGGGTCCCCCCTTACAGCGGGATGGTCAGCTAGTCTTCAAGAGAGGCTTCATTCACGATAAAAGTCCCCGCATTGAATTTTACTTTGACAAGCGTAGAGCCCGCTGTAACTCCGGAGTAAAAAGCTGTTTCGGTGATGGCATTATTCCCGGCATCTTTAAAGACGAGGTTAGTACCCAGATTTGCGGTAACGCTTCCTCCGAGAAATCCCAGGGTTTTCGCGCCTTCATCTTCGGCCGTAACCAGGGCCTTCAACCAGTCGTCACCGCCACCACTGCCATTGACAATTCTCTCGGCGATGATGGTTCCGCCATCGTCAAATCCTTTGATCCGATAACGCTGTCCATTCGTTATGCCTACATTGTCGGTGAACGGAGCAATCGCCACATTGAGTCCCATCACCGTCACTGAAGTTGCGGTATTGGCTGTTGCGGTTGCCTGAATCTCCACCCTCTTGTTCTTGAAAGTGATCTTTCTGGCCGCCAGCACGCCGCCGCTCAGGTGTCCTTCCGCCTCAACCTTGGTCCCATTGCCGAGATCCTCTTCAGAACCGCTGCGGAAAATCGTGGCGGCTGTGGTCTGCACATTCCGACCGTTGATGGTGAAGGAGCCTGGATGGCCACTGAATCCGGCCATAAAGCCTTCAACCTCAAATTCCTGGCCTTCGTTCGGCTCAAACTCAGCATCCTCCAGATCCTCCCGCTGAATCAAAGTTGCGACCAGAACGCCACCCACCAGATTCCCCTTGACCTCGACCAGGTCGCCGTTGTTGATCGCTGCACCGGCTGGTTCCCTGCTGGCGGTATTGAAATTCACGACCATATCAAGGGTCCCGTTACCGATCGTTATGGTGTCGGCACCGTTGACATTCAAGTTCGCGGCAACCCCTTTCAGCTCCATTTCATTTGCCCCGAGCGCGCCAAGCAGCTCCACCCGGGAGGCCCTCAGATTACCCGCACTGTCCCGCAACCCGTGAACTTCGACAATACTGCCGGTGGTTGTCCCGTTACCTGCCGTTAACCCTGCCAGATTCACCAGATTGGCGTAAACCGTTTGCGCGTCCACATAAATTGTCTGACCGAGAACGATAAAGGTCTGGGGATTTACAACAGTATCTACAGAGGTGACCCTGCCCTGAACCTCGTTCTCCGTCTCCACTGCATCGGCAGCACCGGTGAGGCCGTCATCATTCCGGTTCCCTCGCACCCGGACCACCATGCCGTTTTTCAGGTTGTCCTCGAGTACCCCGGTTGTG
Organism: Pseudomonadota bacterium; assembly: GCA_018823285.1. NCBI lineage: Bacteria > Pseudomonadati > Pseudomonadota > Pseudomonadota bacterium. The sequence continues at coordinate 12,622 of JAHJIQ010000027.1, read as the reverse complement.
TCGTCAACCCTGATCGCAGTGGCGGGAAGAACGGCAAATGAAACCCCATTGACGATGACACTGCCCTTGGTCATCACCCCGCTGGCCTTGACTGAGGTGCCTGTTGCTGTTGTCCCGGTAGCCGGAGGAGCGTCAGAACCGCCGCCGCATGCGGCAAGGAGCATTGAGAGCAAAAATACCGTCACGATTTTCAGATGATTCATATTTGTCATAGTCCACCTCCATTTATTTGTTTTCCTCTTTAGCACAGAAACTAGTAATCATTCCCGTTTATTACAATTTATATCTTGGTGACTAAGTCACACAGAAGCTGCTGCAGATGGCGAACTACGGGAGATTTCGCGGAATAAAACCATGGGGGATAGATATGAATCGTTCAAAGTGCGGCACAGAATGCGATCTCTGATTGAGCAAACCGGAAAAAAGGAGGCTATCCGTACAGTGACCAAAAAGATGAGTCCCCGGGGTGATCCAACCACCGGGCAAAAAAAAAGCCGGAGCTGACTGCCCCGGCTTTCTGTGTTTATGATGCGCCCGTCACCCCTGACCCTTCACCTCAATCCTTCCTCGGAACGGAGCCTTTTCGGCCAGTTCTTCCTCGATCCGCAGCAGCCGGTTGTACTTGGCAACCCGATCGGAGCGGCTCAAGGAACCGGTCTTGATCTGCCCGGCACAGGTGCCTACGGCCAGATCGGCGATGGTGGTGTCTTCCGTTTCACCCGACCGATGCGAGATCACCGTGGTGTAGCCGGCATTTTTCGCCATTCTGATCGCGGCGAGCGTTTCCGTAAGGGTGCCGATCTGGTTGAACTTGACCAGGATTGAATTGACGATGCCCTTGTCGATTCCCTCTTTGAGAATCCTGGTATTGGTCACAAACAGATCGTCACCGACGAGCTGCATTCTGCCACCAAGCTTTTTGGTCTGATACGCAAAACCGTCCCAGTCCGACTCATCCTGGCCGTCTTCGATTGAAACAATCGGATAGGCATCACTCAGCTCCGCCAGGTAATCGGAAAATCCCTCGGAAGAGAAGGTCTTTCCTTCGCCCTTCAGGTTGTATACCTTGCGCTCTTTTTCGTAAAACTCGGAAGAGGCGCAATCGAGGGCGAGAACCACATCTTTCCCGAGAACATATCCCGCCTTTTCCACCGCTTCCCGGATAACCGCCAGGGCCTCGGCATTGGAGGCGAGATTGGGGGCAAACCCACCCTCATCGCCCACCGAGGTGCTTAACCCCCTGCCTTTGAGAACTTTCGCCAGGTGATGAAAAACCTCCGCCCCGATCCGCAGCGCTTCGGCAAAGGTCTTGCCGCCGACGGGCATGATCATGAATTCCTGGATATCGACATTATTGTCCGCATGCTCTCCGCCGTTCAGGATATTCATCATCGGCAAAGGCATGGTAAATTTTCCCGCAGTTCCGTTCTGCTCGGCAATATAGGCGTAAAGAGGGATGTTTTTCTCATGTGCCGCAGCTTTTGCCGCAGCAAGAGAGACCGCAAGAATTGCATTTGCCCCCAGTTTCTCCTTATTTTCGGTGCCGTCCAGATCGATCAGCACCCGATCAAGCGCCGCCTGGTTTTCAAATACCTTCCCGACCAGAGCGGAGGCGATCTGCCCGTTCACTGAGCCGACAGCCTTCAAGACCCCTTTCCCGAGAAATCGGCTCTTGTCGCCATCCCGCAGCTCCAGCGCTTCCCTGGAACCGGTTGACGCTCCGGACGGAGCCGGTGCCCTGCCGACAAAACCACCCTCCAGATGCACCTCTGCCTCGACGGTGGGATTCCCACGGGAGTCGATAATCTCCCGACCTTTGACTGCAATGATCCTGCCCATGTTTACCTCGTATGCTGTTATTGTTAAGAACAAAATATAATGGCAGCCTGGTAGCTGACTAAAAATCTTTTTCGCCCATGCATCATGAACTGTGCGTGCATTCCCCGCAGCTCGGATTCTGCACGGTTTACTCTTTGTTCCGGAGAAGCTTCAACTCTGTGCAGGAAAAAGATAATAACAAGGCAGCAGAATTTTGCAAAAATACTCTGAATTATTTTTCCGGAAACATTTGAAGGTATCGAAAAATAACGAAAAAAAGCTGGATTAGAACCGGCTTTTGTGTGTGTTGTGTTTTTTTTACACCTTTCAGGTTTGCGCGGCAAATCGACTGTACTTTCGGTCTTCTATCTGAATATGGCTCTGCAGCCAGCCGGTGAGGACCTTCATGATCTCGGTATTCAATATCAATCCGCCGCCTCTTTCCTGCTGCAGTTTGTTGATCAGGTCCTTCATGAAGGCGTTATGCATGCTCCGGTGCATGGCAAGTTCCGGATAACCGATCTTCTTCAGATATTCCTCTTCAAATGTGAAATGAAAGCGGCCGTAATCAATCATTTCATTTAAAGTGCGTTCCGTTAGATTATGTGCGCCGCCGTGCGACATGAGTGAATCGTGGAGTTCGTTGATAATATCAACCCAGCGGCGGTGCTGCTCATCAATTTCCGGTATCTGCAACTCAAATGCTTCAGTCCATTCAATCCTAGGCATATCGGTCCCCGTTTACTTTTTTTCACCAACCTGTTTCTCAATCGAAATAGATCCAAACACAGGATACCATAACTATCAACACTGAAGTCAACCCCCGGCATGCGGAAGGGTGGATTGTCAGAAAACCTTGACTCTGCGGGTTTTTTAGACTATCTAAGGTGGTTCACAGAAATCAGGAGTCCAAGATATTTATTGTTTCCAGATGGGAATTTCTGACCTGGGAGAAAAAATCTCGAAAGCTAAAAGCCGGGCTTATTCGTATCTCCGATATCCGGACTCCCCCTTTCCTTGAGAGATGGCGATATGGTCCGGGGTTCAAACTGCGGTCACCGCTTTGGACTTTAAAAAAATCTCCTCTCCCTTTTCCATTCCCCGCGAGACAACTTGAAGCGGCATAAAAACCATGATCAGAAGATTTTTCAAATTTATTCGTAACCGCCTGGGGAAAGCCTCCGGTGTCAACCAGGAAAGAAGTGAAACAACAAACGTTGTAACCGCTTCAGATTCAGGGCAAAATTCTACAGCCCGATCCGCCCCGCAGAAAAAAAAGCGAAGACGTCGGCCCAAAAAAAACCAGCCCGGCGAACAGCTCGTAGCACCGGAAACCGTAATTCCCCTGGAGCCATGGAACCCTGAGAATTTTCAGGTCATCCCGGCTGAAGGCAAAACCAGATTTCATGATTTTTCCCTGCCGGATGAGATCATGCACGCCATTGCTGATCTGGGGTTTTCATACTGCACCCCGATCCAGGCCGAGTCCCTTGTCCCGACTTTAAACGGACAGGATGTGATCGGACAGGCCCAGACCGGTACAGGTAAAACAGCCGCCTTTCTGATCGCCATTTTTGCGAGAATCCTTGCCAACAGGGGCGAAAAGCGAAAAACCGGCTCACCCACCGCACTGGTTCTCGCCCCCACCCGGGAGCTGGTCATCCAGATCGCGGAGGACGGTGAGGCGTTGGGCCGGTATGCCGGAATCACCATCGCTCCCGTTTATGGCGGGATAGATTATCAGAAACAGCAGAACCGGTTGCTCGGCAAGGCGGTTGACCTGGTGGTGGCAACCCCGGGCAGGCTCCTCGATTTCCAGCGCAACCGGATCCTCGATTTGTCGGAAGTCAACACCCTGGTGATTGATGAGGCCGACCGGATGCTTGATATGGGATTCATCCCCGATGTCAGAAAGATCGTCCAGACCACACTCCCCAAAGAACGGCGCCAGACCCTGATGTTCAGCGCCACCATCACCCCCGATGTGAGTCATCTGGCCGCCCAGTGGACGAGAAAACCGGTCACCGTTTCCGTTGCGCCGGAACAGGTCGCCGTCGATACGGTGAAACAGGTCGTGTACCTGACCACTGCGGCGGACAAATACAAACTCCTCTACAACACCCTGATTGATGGAGATCTGCAGCGAGTCATGGTCTTTACCAACCGCAAGGATGAAACCAGAAAGCTTACCGAAAGACTGAAGAGAAACGATATCAGCTGCGCCATGCTGTCGGGTGATGTCCCACAGAGCAAAAGAATCAAAACCCTGGAAGATTTCAAAAACGGCAGGATTCGGGTTCTGGTGGCCACCGACGTTGCCGGACGGGGCATCCATATTGACGGAGTCAGTCACGTGGTCAACTATACCCTGCCCTATGATCCGGAAGATTATGTCCACCGGATCGGCCGCACCGGCAGGGCCGGCTCCAGCGGAATATCGGTGAGTTTTGCCTGTGAGGAAGGCTCTTTTTATATTCCCGAAATTGAAGCCTACCTCGGAGCGAAACTTCCCTGTACCACCCCGGACCCGGAACTGTTGAAAGAACCGCCCAAGGGGACTATCAGACCCGAAGAAAAAATTTACCCGGGCAAACCTCCGGGCCGGGGACGCAGCAGAAGGCCTGCTCCCTCCGGACACCGGAAAACATCAAGGCCACGCCCGGTTGCCGGGAAATAATCATCCCCGGAGGAGCCGTTCAGCGCTAACCTGTCCGTTTTAGGCTGCCTTACCTTACGGCTCCTTATGCCATTCGGCTCCCTAAAACGGACAGGTTATTTTCTGACATTGGCTTATTCCTGAAACCGGTTCAACAGACCATTACAGGGTCCGGTGAGCATGGCAAACTCAAAGTTCAGGTATCTCTGGCGAACTGTCATCGGGTCCGTTGCCGACCTGCTCTTTCCGCCGTCCTGTCTGGTCTGCGGTCACCCGCCTTCGCCGGGCAGCACCGTCATGTTCTGCCCGGACTGTCTGGAAAGAATTGAATTAATCGACAAACCACTATGCAGTTGTTGCGGCCGGATGTTCCGAGCCGCCGCCGGAGGTGAACATCTCTGCGGAAGATGCCTGACCGGCAGGTGGTTTTTTGATATGGCCCGGGCCCTGGTAATCTACCGGGAACCGATCTCGGATGTGATCCACCGTTTTAAATACCAGGGACAGACGGTATCCCTGAAATCATTTCACACGCTCTTCCATGACCTGGTCACCATCCCCGAATACCTTCACCCCGATCTTGTGGTGCCGGTTCCCCTCCATCCGGGAAAGCTTCGGCAGCGCGGTTTCAACCAGGCGGTACTCCTGGCCGAAGCCTTATACCTCGAAAACCGCGAGCTTGTAAATCATGCCGTGCTGGAAAGAGTTCGGAAGACCGCCCCCCAGACCGGCCTCAGCGGAAAAGAGCGCCGCCGCAACCTGAAAAACGCCTTCCAGATCAACAAACCGGAGCAGGTGAAGAACAGAACGATCGTGTTGGTTGATGATGTTTTCACCACCGGGACAACCGTCAACGAATGTGCCAGAATATTAAAAAAGGCGGGAGCAAAAAAGGTACTGGTTTTCACCCTGGCCAGGGTTGCCGAGTAGAAGAGAAAGAGAGATCAACCGCCGGCGGCAAGAATCAGCTGTCTGGTCTGTTCGAGCAGGAAATAGCGGCCGAAAACAAAGAGAATCATCGCCAGGATGGCGGCAGCGGGTACAGTGATGATCCACGAGGTGAAGATCTTTCTCGCAACCGCCCTGTCTATACCGGTGAGTCCCCGGGCGAGCCCGATACCCATGATCGCCCCGACCAGGGTATGGGTTGTTGAAACAGGGAGCTTCATCCGGGTGCAGATCAGAACCGTAACCGTAGCCGCCACGTCGGCCGCCACTCCGCGAGACGGAGTAATCTCGGTTATTTTGGTGCCGACTGTATCCATAACTTTGTGCCCAAAGGTGGCAAGCCCGATCACAATACCTCCGCCGCCCAGGGCAAGAATCCAGAACGGAACCCCAACCTTCATTTCAATTGATCCGGTCTGAATAACATGGACGATTGCGGCTAAAGGACCGACCGCATTGGCAACATCGTTGGCACCGTGAGCAAAGGCCACCGAGCAGGAACTGATGATGACCAACGGTGTGAAAACCTTTTCCACCTCTTCAAGCTGGGCGGAAATGGGCAACTTGTTTTTCCCGGCCAGTCTTTTGTTCAGAACCAGTTTGGAGGCAATGGCACAGATCAGACTCAAGGCGAAAGCGATGAGGAGAGTCACGTTATCTGTTAACCACTTGATATCCCCGGTCACATGTTTCAGCCCCTTGTAAACCGTTGCCAGGGTGACCACGGAGACCACCACAAAAACAATATAGGGGACAAAAACCTTCGCTGCCCTGGCCGGCCTTTCCTGGCCAAGAATGAAGTTCGTAATGAATTTAAAACAGATAAAGGCCAGCACCCCTCCAACAATGGGAGAAATAAACCAGCTGGCAACGATCTGGGTCATCTTGCCCCAGTTGACCGAATGGATCCCCGCCGCAACCACCCCGAACCCGGCAACCGCTCCGACAATCGAATGGGTGGTGGACACCGGCATCCCAACATATGAAGAAAAATGGAGCCAGAACGCAGCAGAAAGCAGGGCCGCCGTCATGCCGATCACAAGCAGGGCGGCGGCTTCTCCCTGCAGGAGCCCGGGAAGATTGGCGATGGCCGCAGGATCAACAATGCCCTTGCGTACTGTTTCCGTCACGTGCGAACCAACCAGAACCGCACCGGCAAACTCGCAGATCCCGGCGAGAATCACCGCGTTCCTTACACTCAGGGCCTTGGACCCCACCGCATCGGCCATCGAGTTCGCCACATCGTTGGCGCCGATATTCCAGGCCATATAGAGACCAAGCAGGGCGGCAACAGAGATAACCAGTAAATCCATAGTAATATCCTGAAATGTATTGCTTGAAAAATGGCTGTTGACTGCTTTATTTGACGATCATCATCCGCAGCATATCACCGGCGTTCTCCGCCTCATTGGCAATCGAGCCGAGGGCCAGCAGAATCTTCTCATAAAAGATGATGTCGATGGGGTTAAGTTCTTTTTCCAGTGAATAGATACCCTTGGAGAGCTTTCGGGCCATCCGGTCGGCCTTCCACTCCTCTTCGCCCAGCTTTTCAATATACTTCAAGACTTCCTTGGACTCAGCGCCGCCGAAAGAAACTTCAGCCAGACTATTGAGCTCGACCGCAGCCGTCAAGAGAAGTCCGGTGACCTGAAAAATCTGTTCGACAAACTCAAAAAAACCGTCAATCAGGTCCGGGTGGATCCTGGTTTTGCGGATGGTCAGAATCACCGCCAGGTCCTGGACCCGATCGGCAATTTTATCCTGGCAGCGCAGAAAGTTATCGATCTCGCTTCGATCAACCGGCAAAAAAAACCGCCGCGGCAACCTGGAACGGATCTCCTGTTTGAAAAGGTCCGCCTCATATTCAAGCTTGGAAATCTTGTCCTGAAGTCTGTGGAGCTCCTCATGGTTCTCGTGGGCCAGCGCCTCCATCAGAGGCTTGAGTACCTCGACGCATTCGTGGACCTTCTTGGTGTGTTCAACGAGTGGCCCAAATGGTGAACCACTGAAAAGCTCCTGAATGATACTCATCTTTTCCTCCCTTTTACCGGGTGTCACCCACCTTTTGCGGTATCATTTTATCAACCTTGAAAACCACAATTTTCTCGTGCTGCCGGTTGGTCAGACCCTAATTTATGAACGCCAAGAAAGCAACCAAAAAAACAACACATCTCCCGGTGACCAGCACACAAATATTGTCTTTGTTTTCAGGTGGTTACAGCGGTTTCGGTTGTTTTTCCGATCCCCTCAGGGTTTATCGAATTCACATTCCATTCGCTCTCTGCTGCATGGCAGTTTATTCGCCGGGGAATTGAACCAGCTCTGCGGCGATAGTTTTGAGGTCAACAAGAGGTTCCTTACAGGAATGATTCCGGCACAGATAGACCGTTGGCAACCCATTCCGCATCTCCTGAAACTCGGTATAAGGAGCCATTTTCTGCAGTCCGGCACCATCCCCGTCCGGGCTTTTCAGCAGAACAGTTTTGTTGGGGATAAAAACCTTGTTGATCATCTGTAGAATATCGCTGGTGGCTTTTTCTCCTGACTTTCCCGCCACAACGATCTCTCCCGATGGACCCATCTGAAAATCCAGTGCCGACAGAAACATGGTATGACCGGCGGGGTACTCTTCCGCCTCTCTGCTGATTGTAGCAGCGAGGGTGTCGGCAGTTTCCCGGAGACTTTGATCATCGGTAATTTGCGCCAGTCTTAACATGTTCAGGAGGGCGACAGAGTTGCCGGCCGGCAGAGCGCCATCGTAAAATTCCCGGGCCGCGGAGAGCGGCAGACTTTCGTTGGCGGATCCGGAATAATTAAATGCCCCGGCTTCCCTGTTCCAGTAAAGGGCGATCGCCTCCCGGGTTAACCATAAAGCTTTCCGGAGATATTGCAGCCGAAAGGTCGTTTCATAAAGATCTAACAAACCGTAAGAGAGGAAAGCATAATCATCGAGAAAGGCCGGAAACCCCGGAGTGGTTTCACGATAACTGCGCCGCAGCCTGCCTTTGGTGTCAACAAGATTGTTTAAGATAAAATCCGCACCCCGTTCCGCAGCCCCTACAAAAACCGGTTCTTCAAGAATCATTCCCCCCCTTGCCATGGCGGCGAGCATCAACCCGTTCCAGGAGGTAATTATCTTGTCATCCCTGAAAGGTCTGACCCTTTCCAGCCGTTTCTCATACAGCAACGCTCTGGCGACAGAAAGGTCATCGATTTTCCGGTCTTCTCCGGCCAGGTGAAGAATATTCTTCCCGTTGAATTCCCGTGTTGATTCATCCGGATAATTTCCCTCTTTTTTGACCTGGAATTTCCGGTTGAAGCGCAGGCCTATCTCCCGACCCAGAACAGTTTCAATCTCTTCCTCTCTCCAGAGATAGAAAAGCCCCTCTTCACCCTCGGAGTCGGCGTCTTCCGCCGAATAAAAACCTCCGGTGTCCGCCGTCATGTCACGCAGAACATAAGTGAGTGTTTCCCGGGCGGTATCAGCAAAGAATTTATCCCCGGTTGCCTGAAACGCCTCAAGGTAGACGAGAACGAGAAGGGCCTGGTCGTAGAGCATTTTCTCGAAATGCGGCACCAGAAACCTGGTGTCGGTGGAGTATCGGTGAAATCCGAAACCGAGCTGATCATAAATACCACCCTGCCGCAGTGAAACCAGGGTGTGCTTCACCATTTCCAGGGCTTTTTCCTCGCCGGTTCTTTTCCAGTAGCGAAGCAGAAACATCAGCTGGTGCGGGGTCGGAAACTTTGGCGCCTTCCCGAAGCCGCCATGCTTTTCATCATAAGAAGCAGCCAATTGTGAATACCCCTCTGCCAGCAGTTTTATGCCGGAAACCGGTGTACCTTTTTTTTCATTTTCCTCCATCCGCCCCGCGACAAAACCGGTAATGCGGTCGGCAGAATCAAGCACCTTCTGCTTCTCTGTCCGCCACAGATCTTCTATCTTCAACAAAACATCCACCATCCCGGGGCGACCATACTTCGACTCTTTCGGAAAATAGGTCCCGGCATAAAAAGGCTTGCGGTCGGGGGTGAGAAAAACCGTCAGCGGCCAGCCTCCGCCTCCGGTCAGGGCCTGGCAGAACCTCATATAGACCGCATCAATATCCGGCCGCTCCTCCCGATCCACCTTGATGGCGACAAAATAGCGGTTGATGATCTCGGCCACCTCCTGATCGGCAAAGGATTCCCGGGCCATGACATGACACCAGTGACAGGTCGAATAACCGATCGAGAGAAGCACCGGCCTGTTTTCCCTGGCAGCCCTGGCAAAGGCTTCGTCGCCCCACGGATACCAATCGATCGGATTTTCGGCATGCTGCAGAAGGTAAGGACTTTTCTCAAAAATGAGCCTGTTGTACCTGCTGCCGCCATCCGGAGGAAGTTTTCCTGTTTCCACTTTAGGTAAGGTTTCGGCCATAATCCGGTTTCCTGAAAGGAGCAGAAACACCTGTATGATAACCATTATCCTGAAACAGATATTTCCTTTATTCATTTTGACAATCCAGCCTGTCACTGTGACCTTTGCCTGCAATTGATCAGATTGCAGATCGAATCACTTGATGCCTGTGAAACCAATTTTTGAAAACGGTTACTGATAAACAATTTAATCATTTTCAGGGAAAAGGGTTCTTTTATTTAGAAACCGCCATCCGGGTAAATGGCTTGCCAGAGAACCTCCCGCACGTTAGAATAGCGCGTTATGAATACCGTCATCCCCGTAATCATTTCCGCTTTGATCGGCATTGCCACTTTTCTGGTCCTCATGAGAAAAAAAGAACCCGACTGCCCCCTCTGACTGCCTCTCTACGGCTCACTCGGTGCGGGTCTCGTATCGTTCATGATCTTGTCCAGATTCTTTTAATACACTTCCATCCACCCGGAATCCAGCCCATGAATATCAATGGTGAACATTACAGAACCATCTGGCCCGTCCCCGACGGGTCTGGAAAGATCAGAATTATCGACCAGCGTCATCTTCCCCATAAACTGGTCATGGAAGACCTCAGCACTGTTGCTGATTTTGCCCGCGCAATCAAGGAAATGCACGTCCGGGGTGCGGGACTGATCGGCGCTACCGCCGGATTCGGTATGTACTGTGCCGGTCTCAGGAGTGATCCGAAAACCATTGACCAGGCCCTGGAACAGGCCGCAGCAAATCTTGTCGCCACCAGACCCACCGCCTCCAATCTCGCCTGGGCCGTTGACCGCCAGCTCCAGGCGGTCCGGAATGCGTCATCTCCTGAAGAGAAAATAAAAACACTCTTTTCCACCGCCTGCGAAATCGCCGATGAGGACGCCGAATTCTGCCGGAGAATAGGGGAGCATGGCGTTGAAATCATCAAAGAGATCAGCAAACGAAAAAACGGCGAAACGGTCAACATCCTGACCCACTGCAACGCCGGCTGGCTCGCCTTTGTTGACTACGGTTCAGCCACCGCTCCTGTCTATGCCGCCCATCATCAGGGAATCGACGTCCATGTCTGGGTTGATGAAACCAGGCCCTGGTTGCAGGGTGCGAAACTGACCGCCTGGGAGTTGAAAGAAGAAGGGGTCCCACATACCCTGATTGCGGACAACACCGGTGGCCATCTGATGCAGCACGGGATGGTCGATATGGTCATCGTCGGCACCGACCGGACCACCTGCACCGGTGATGTCGCCAACAAGATCGGGACCTATCTGAAAGCCCTGGCTGCAAAGGATAACAACGTCCCGTTTTATGTGGCGCTTCCCTCTTCAACATTTGACTGGCGGATACGGGACGGAGTACGGGAAATTCCCATTGAAAAACGCGGGGGGGATGAGATCTGCAATATCAGCGGGATTACCGCTCTGGGAAAATCAGAAACAGTCGCTATAGCTCCCAAAAACACCGTTACAGCCAATTATGGATTTGATGTGACACCTGCCCGTCTGATTACCGGACTGATCACAGAGCGGGGAATCTGCAAGCCTGCCGAACAGGATATCTTCGCATTGTATCCGGAAAAAAAGAGAAAGGCTGGCTCATAACTTCCGTCTATTTAAACTACTCAACTTTCTGACTTGTCTTATGGTGTTGATTTGCTGTTATAAATTAATTGAGAGCCATCGTGGCATTCCATGATGAGAATTCAGAAGACAGAAGTCAGAAGACAGAAGTCAGGAGCCAGAATGACTGATTTTAAAGCTTTTCTCCTGGATTCTGGCTTCTTATGGAACACTGGCACGAAAAATCACCAAAACCTCTTTATTTCACCCTGCGGGTATAAGTTTCGTACGAGCAGACGAGCTGCTCAACTCAGCTTTATCGGGCGATTAACCAAACTCAGAAAGTTGAGTAAACTATACCAGTCCCAGTATTTCTATTATCCGGTCGTGAAAATAAGGCCGAAACTCCTTTATCTTTTCATTTCCGCGGCTTGGATGAATCCGATTGGTGAGCAGAACCACAACCAGATCTCTTTCGGGATCAATCCAGAAAGAGGTGCCGGTAAAACCGAGATGACCAACACTTTCGGGTGAAAAATATCTGCCGCTGCTTGATTTACCAACGGTTGGAGTGTCAAAACCAAGAGCCCAGCTGCTTTCTTTTATTTCCTCCCTTCGCCGCAGACATTTCTGAAGATCGGTATTGTTTATTTCCGGATGGGTCTTCCTTCCTTGCCACATATCCAGGATAAAAGCTGTCAGGGCAAGAACTGAATCTAGATCGGCAAACAATCCGGCGTGACCTGCAACGCCACCCAGAGCCCAGCAGTTTTCATCACTTACTTCACCCTGAATAAGTCTTTTTCTCCAGGGACAGATTTCCATAGGCACGAAATTCTCTTTTTCTAGGGAAAACGATTCATGTCGCTGAAAAAATATGTTTTTCCCTATTCCTATCGGATCCAGTATTTTTTCCCGTAAATAGTCGTCCAGATTCCTTCCTATTAGTTTTTCAATAATAAAACCAAGGAGTATAAAGCCAAGATCACTATAGACTGAGCCTGAACCGGTTGGGTATTCAAGCGGTTCATTCAATATTTTTTTTAGATAAAATTCTTTATGATCACTTTTACTTTCACAATCAACATCTTTAAAATAAGTACGATATGCAGGTAAACCTGATGAGTGACTTAGTAAATCAATAATTTTTATTTTATATTTATCAATATTTACTTCTTCAATATTTAATATATCTGATAATTTGTAATCTAAAATTGAAATATTATT